>NZ_QTQN01000043.1:0-66107 GCF_003853755.1 Burkholderia sp. Bp8984 | reverse complement strand
GGCCACGCGATCATGTACGTGCTCGGCACGACGTACAACCTGTCGAAGCGCACGTTCCTGTACGGGACGGTCGCGTACGTGCGCAACGGCGGGAATTCGAACTTCTCGCTGCTCGCGTCGCCGCGCGACGCGACGTCGGGCACGAGTCCGATGACGGGTGAGTCGCAGACGGGCGCGTATGTGGGGATGATGCATACGTTCTGAGCGGCGGATCTGCCGGTGCATCGGCTTCAGGGTTCGCGCGTCGTCGCGCGCTGTCGTCACGGGCCCGCATGTTTCATCGGCGCGTGTGGTGGTTTCATGCAGTGGTCCTATGTTTCGTGCTTCGCAACCGAACTTTGGGTATTGGTATTCACGCTGCGTCAAATGATTCATCCCGGCCATGTCGATCTTTTCCCCGCTTTTGAAAGCACGCGCAGGTCGGGTATCGCCAGCGTCCCGGTCGCTTCCAGTCGCCCCGGCGCGCCAGTTTTTTTCACCGCGGCCGTTTCGGTTCGGCCGGTCATCAGTCACTCTTCTCTCGGTAAGGTGATGTCATGAAAACATCCAACAAGCAGCATGCCGGACTTGCCTCGTGGCGTCGGCGTACGCCGGCCATGATCGGAACGCTTGCCCTGTTCGGCATGCTCGCAAGCGGCCCGGGTGCGGCGGCGGACTGGGTCTTTGCCGGGCAGGGTGTCGACAACACGCGTACCGCGCCGGACGAGCGCGTCATCGGCGTCGACAACGTCTCGCAGCTTGCGCCGCGCTGGACGCTGGATACCGACGGCAACGTGTCGGCCACGCCGACCGTCGCCAACGGCACCGTGTATGTGCCGGACTTCGGCGGCTCGCTGTGGGCGGTCGATGCCGCCAGCGGCAAGGTGAAGTGGAAGAAGAAGATCACCGAATACAGCGGCATCGACAACGATGCGTCGCGCACCAGCCCGGCCTACTGGGAAGGCACGCTGATCTTCGGGCAGGGCACCCAGGTTGCGAACAACCCGACCGGCGCGTTCGTGCTGGCAGCGAAGGCAGAGGATGGCGCGCCGCTGTGGCGGACCAAGGTGGATTCGGATCCGACCGCGATCATTACCCAGTCGCCGATCGTCGATCGCGGCGTGGTGTACGTCGGCCTCTCGTCGCGTGCCGAGGCGCTCAAGGACAAGCCGACCTATCGCGGCGCGGTGGTCGCCCTCGACGCCAGGACCGGCAAGATGCTGTGGAAGACCTATATGGTGCCGAAGGGATATACCGGCGGCTCGGTGTGGGGCAACACGGCGGCGGTCGATCATGAAACCGGCCTGCTCTACGTGACCACGGGCAACAACTTCTCGGTTCCGCCGGGTCACTGCCGTTACCCGACCCAGAAGAACTGCAAACCCGATACGCCTGCCAACATGATCGACAGCTTTGTCGCGCTCGACCTCAAGACCGGCAGGATCGTCTGGCATACCCGTACGTTGGCGGCCGACATGTCGACCAACTACGACCACGACGACGGCCCGGACTACGATTTCGGCTCGGGGCCCAACCTGTTCAAGGCGACCATCAACGGGAAGGAGAGGACGTTGGTGGGCGCAGGCGCGAAGAGCGGCGTGTACTGGGCGCTCGATCCCAAGACCGGCAAGGTGGTCTGGCAGACGCAGGTCGGGCCGGGCAGCCTGCTGGGCGGCATGCTGTGGGGGACGGCCGCCGACGGCAAGCGCATCTACGTTTCGATCGGCAACCTGGACGGAAAATCGATCGACGTCGACAACGGTCCGAACGGCCAGAAGACGACCAAGGGCGGCATCTGGGCGGCGGTCGACGCCGCCACCGGCAAGGTGCTGTGGCGCACGGCCGACCCGCAGGGCAAGATGGACACGGTGGCGATGTCGGCCGCAAACGGGGTCGTCTATGCCGGCTCGTTGGCCGGGACGGGCGCGAGCATGTATGCGCTCGATGCGGCGACGGGCGAGATCAAGTGGAGCTACGAGAACAACGGCGCGGTGGTGTCGGGCGCTGCCATCGTCGACGGGTCGGTGTACTGGGGGGCGGGCTACCACACCAAGGTACTCGGTCTGCCGTACGACGGCACGAGTCACAAGCTCTATGCGTTCGGTCTTGCCGCCAGGCAATAAGCGCAACGCAGATACCGGCGTACGCGGATGACGGGTTGCTCGTGCGCCGGCGCAAGCCCGGCCAGGCGGATGAAGAGGCGCAACGCCGGACACCGGGGCGCGCGCTGCGCTCCGGACCCTGTTCCAATCTTGCGGGAGAGACGATTTGGTTCTTCGACACAATATCGGTCGTTGGCGGGAGGTGGCCTTCGAGGTCGCCGCATGGGATGGCGTAGGCGCGCAGGTCGACCTTTCCTGTGGCTGCATGTTTGCCCGCGAGGCGACGGGCGATGGCCCGACCGGCGGGTTACGCCATCTCGACCTCGCACTGTCGGGGGCACTCATCGGCTTGCGGCGCGAGGGCCGTTTTCTGGCCGCGCCGATGGAAACGCTGTGGATCAGCCATCCGCCCGCGGGCATCGCGGCGCGTTCCTTGTTGCTGGTCGGGCTCGGCGATCCGGCAAGCTGGACGATCGCAAGAACCGCCGATGCCGTCGCCACGGCCGCGCGGACGGCGATCCAGCAAGAAGTCGAAAGCGCGGCCTTTGCGCCGAGCATACTCGACGGCGGGCTGACGACCGCCGCCACCGAAGGCATGCCGCAGGCCATGGTGAAGGCCGTGCTGGCCGCGATCGACACCGGGTATCGGGTCGCGGAGCTGGGTCTTGCCGCGCCCCCCGCGCTGCGCCGCTGGGTGTTCGACGTCGGCGCGGCGCGCTTCGACGGCGCCGTGGAGCATTTCGGCAACGCGCTTGCAGCCGCACGGACCTGACTGACCCCGTTTGGCTGTCGCGTACGGCATCTCATGACGCCGCATCCGGACAAACCCCTCCTCATCGAAATTCGTCCCAAACCCCCGCCATACAAGCCGCTCCCTGCGCATAGTGGTTTCCACCCATAGTCGCAAATAGTCAAGAACAGGTCGCCGGCGGTCGTCTTGCGGTGAATATGGCTCGTTACTTTTACTCCCACGATGCAGGCCGGGACGCACTCCGCGCACCGTCGGACATCGGTCCAACCGAAGGGGAGAAACCATGAAGTCGACAAAGATCGCCGCGTTCGTCGCGGCCGTGCTGGCGACCGGCGCGTTCGCGACCGCGGCGCAGGCCGAAACGGATGCCGCGACTTGCCGCAACGTACGCTTCGCGGATATCGGCTGGACCGACATCACGTCCACCACGGCGCTCGCGTCGACGGTGTTCGAAGGGCTCGGCTACAAGCCGACGACGACGATCGCATCGGTGCCGATCTCGTTCGCCGGCCTGAAGAGCAAGCAGCTGGACATCTCGCTCGGCTACTGGTGGCCGGTGCAGCAGAAGCAGCTCCAGCCGTTCCTCGACAGCAAGTCGATCAACGTGGTCGAACCGCCGAACCTGTCGGGCGCGAAGGCGACGCTCGCGGTGCCGAGCTACGAATACCAGGCCGGCCTGAAGACCTTCGAGGACATCGCGAAGCACCGCGCGGAGCTCGACGGCAAGATCTACGGGATCGAGCCGGGCAGCAGCGCGAACGCGACGATCCAGAAGATGATCGACACGAACCAGTACGGCCTCGGCGGCTTCAAGCTGGTCGAATCGAGCGAGGCGGGGATGCTCGTCACGGTCGAGCGCGCGATCCGCGACAAGAAGTGGGTCGTGTTTCTCGGCTGGGAACCGCATCCGATGAACATCCAGATCAGCATGAACTACCTGTCCGGCGGCGATGCGGCGTTCGGCCCGAACTACGGCGAAGCGCGCGTGTACACGCTGACGGCGCCCGACTTCATCTCGCGCTGCCCGAACGCGGGCAAGCTCGTCGAGAACCTGCGCTTCACGACGCAGCTGGAGAACCAGCTGATGCAGTCGGTGATGAACAAGACGAAGCCGGCCGACGCCGCGAAGGCGTACCTGAAGAAGAATCCGCAGGTGCTCGATGCCTGGCTCGCCGGCGTCAAGACGTTCGACGGCAAGGACGGCCTGCCTGCCGTGAAGGCCTATCTCGGCCTGTAACGGCCCGCACGCGCCGCGAGCGGGCGGCGCGCAGCGAAAAATCATCTGCAGTACGACGGAAATCGAGCGACACGAACCGAAGCAAACGAGGGCACTCAGCATGAACCACGAAGTCATCATCACCTGCGCGGTCACCGGCGCGGGCGATACGGTCGGCAAACATCCGGCGATTCCGGTCACGCCGAAGGAAATCGCGGCCGCCGCGATCGAGGCCGCGAAGGCCGGCGCGACGGTGGCGCACTGCCACGTGCGCGATCCGCAGACGGGCCGCGGCAGCCGCGACCCGAACCTGTACCGCGAAGTGGTCGACCGGATCCGTTCGGCGGACGTCGACGTGATCATCAACCTGACGGCCGGCATGGGCGGCGATCTGGAGATCGGCCCGGGCGAAGACCCGATGCGCTTCGGCAAGGGCACCGATCTCGTCGGCGGCCTCACGCGTCTCGCGCACGTCGAGGAACTGCTGCCGGAAATCTGCACGCTCGACTGCGGCACGCTGAATTTCGGCGACGGCGACTACATCTACGTGTCGACGCCCGCGCAACTGCGCGCTGGCGCCAAGCGCATCCAGGAACTCGGCGTGAAGCCGGAACTGGAAATCTTCGATACGGGCCATCTGTGGTTCGCGAAGCAATTGCTGAAGGAAGGGCTGCTCGACGATCCGCCGCTGTTCCAGCTGTGCCTCGGCATTCCGTGGGGCGCGCCGGCCGACACCGGCACGATGAAGGCGATGGTCGACAACCTGCCGCCGGGCGCGCACTGGGCCGGCTTCGGGATCGGCCGCATGCAGATGCCGATGGTCGCGCAGGCGATGCTGCTCGGCGGCCACGTGCGCGTGGGCCTCGAAGACAACATCTGGCTCGATCGCGGCGTGCACGCGACCAACGGCACGCTCGTCGAGCGTGCGCGGGAAATCGTCGAACGGCTCGGCGGCCGCGTGCTGACGCCGGCCGAAGGGCGTCGCAAGCTCGGCCTGCCGGCGCGTGGCGAGCGCCTGCTCGAACGCCGCGCGGTGGCCGAGTTCGCGTGAGTTTCAAGGCTGATTCCGCTTCAATGCGGCGGCGCGCACGGGTGCGCCGCCGTCCGATTCTCCTCGATTTGAAGGATGTGTTGACATGGCAGTGAAGACCGACATCAAGACGTTCGCCGCGATCGGCACCGGCGTGATCGGCAGCGGATGGATTTGCCGTGCGCTCGCGCACGGTCTGGACGTGGTCGTGTGGGACCCCGCGCCGGACGCGGAAGCGCGCTTGCGCGCGAGCGTCGCGAATGCATGGCCCGCGCTCGAACGCGTCGGCCTCGCGCCGGGCGCCGATCCCGCGCGGCTGCGCTTCGAGTCGACGATCGAGGCCTGCGTCGCCGACGCGGACTTCATCCAGGAAAGCGCACCGGAGCGCGAGGCGCTGAAGCTCGAACTGCACGAACAGATCAGCCGCGCGGCGAAGCCGGACGCGATCATCGCATCGTCGACGTCGGGGCTGCTGCCGACCGACTTCTATGCGCGGGCGACGCATCCGGAGCGCTGCGTGGTCGGTCATCCGTTCAATCCGGTCTACCTGCTGCCGCTCGTCGAGGTGCTCGGCGGCGCGCGCACCTCGCCGGAAGCGGTCGAGGCGGCGATGGAGATCTATCGCAAGCTCGGCATGCGGCCGCTGCACGTGCGCAAGGAAGTGCCGGGCTTCATCGCGGACCGGCTGCTCGAAGCGCTGTGGCGCGAGGCGCTGCATCTCGTCAACGAGGGCGTCGCGACGACCGGCGAGATCGACGATGCGATCCGCTTCGGCGCGGGCATCCGCTGGTCGTTCATGGGCACGTTCCTGACGTACACGCTGGCCGGCGGCGACGCGGGCATGCGACACTTCATGCAGCAGTTCGGCCCCGCGCTCGAACTGCCATGGACGAAGCTGGTCGCGCCGAAGCTGACCGATGCACTGATCGACAGCGTCGTCGAAGGCACGAGCGAGCAGCAGGGCACGCGCAGCATCAAGGAACTCGAGCGCTATCGCGACGAGTGCATCACCGAGGTGCTGAAGGCGATCGCCGCGGTGAAGGCGCGGCACGGAATGCGATTCGAGGACTGAACGAACATGACAGGCGATACCCCGCTGACGATCTACCGCGACGTCGTGCGGCCCGAATGGGTCGACTACAACGGCCATCTGCGCGACGCGTTCTATCTGCTGATCTTCAGCTTCGCGACCGATGCGCTGCTGGACCGCATCGGTCTCGACGACGCCGCGCGTCGCGAGCGGGGCCGCTCGGTCTACACGCTCGAAGCGCACGTGAACTATCTGCAGGAGATCAAGGAGGGCACGCGCGTGCGCGTCGATGCGCGCGTGCTCGCGCACGACGCGAAGCGGCTGCACCTGTATCTCGAACTGTTCGCCGACGGGCACGACGGCGCGGTGTCGGCGAGCGAGCAGATGCTGCTGCACGTCGACACGCGCAACGGCGCGAAATCGGCGCCGTTCGACGACGACGTCGCCGCGCGCGTGGCCGAACTGCATGCGGTGCAGCGCGATTGCGCGGCCCCTGCGTATGCGGGCCGCGTGATCGGACTGCCGCCGCGCCGCTAGCGTCGACGTTCAACCCTGGACCGCGGAGCGCACACGATGCTCGAACCGGAAATCGCGGCGTTCGTCGCGGCCGTCGACGCGTGGTATCCGGCCGACGCAGCGGCGCGCTCGCCCGACGAGCAACGCCGCGTCTACGATCGCTTCGCGGCCGCATGGACGCCCGCCGAACTGCCGGCCGGCATCGTCCGGCACGATGCGGTGTGGCATGCGCCGGACGGACGCGCGATCGCGCTGCGGCGCTATGCGCCCGCGCACGGTGAGCCGCGCGGCACCGTGCTGTTCTTTCATGGCGGCGGCTTCGTCGTCGGCTCGCTCGACAGTCATGCGTTGATCACCGCGCAACTGGCGGCCGACACGGGGCTTGCCGTGATCGCGGTCGACTACCGGCTCGCGCCCGAGCATCGCGCGCCGGCCGCGCTCGACGATTGCCTGGCCGTCACGCGCGCCGTGCGCGACGCAGCGCACTGGCCGTTCGACGCGTGCGCGCGACCGCTGACGCTCGCCGGCGACAGTGCCGGCGGCAACCTCGCGGCCGCCGTCGCGACCGCGCTGCGCGATGCGGGCGAAGGCGGCATCGACGGGATCGCGCTCGTCTATCCGATGCTCGGCTTCGAACCGCAATCGCCGGCGCGCGAAACCGAGGCACACGCGCCGATGCTGACGCTCGACGACGTCCATCGCTATCGCGCGTTGTACTGGGGCAGTGAACGCGACGATGCGCCGGGCGATGACGATGGGCTGCTGCGCGCCTCGGTGCCGCTCGCGGCGGCGCGTTTCGACGGCCTGCCGCCCGTGCTCGCGATCGGCGCGGAACACGATCCGCTGCGCGACGATGCGCGCGTCTATGTCGAACACATTCTCGCGGCCGGCGGCGCCGCGCGTTACTGGATGGGAGAGGGGCTGGTGCACGGCTGCTGGCGCGCGCTCGGAACGAGCCCGCAGGCCGCGCGGATGCACCGGATGATCGGCGGGTTTCTGCTCGCACCACACGCGTAGCGGGCGTTTTCCGGGAGGCAACGATGCAGGCAGCGCAACACCGTATCGAGGACTGGCGGACCTTTTCCGCCGACGCCGCCATTGCGGCGGCGACGATCGGCGAGGGTGCGGTGAACGTCGAGTGGAGCGACACGCGACGATCGCCGTTTCACTTCGACTGGTTGCGCGACAACTGCGCGTGCTCCGCGTGCGTGCATGCGCTCACGCGCGAACAGGTGTTCGAGATCGCCGATGCGCGCGAGGATCTGTCGGCGCTCGTCGTGCATGTCGAAACCGACGGCGCGCTGCACGTCGAGTGGAACGACGGGCATCGCAGCGCCTGGTCGCCGGGATGGTTGCGCGCGCATGCTTACGACGATGCGTCCCGCGCGGAACGCCAGGCCGCGCACGGGCGGCACGTGTGGACCGGCGACGATGCGACGGCGATCGGCGTGTTCGCGTGGCGTGACGTGATGAAGGACGACGGCGCGTTGCTCGCCTGGCTCGCCGCGTTGCAGCGCACGGGGCTGACGCTCGTCGAGGGCGTGCCGGCCGAACCCGGCCGGGTCGACCAGATCGCGCGGCGTGTCGGCCTGATCCGCGAAAGCAATTTCGGCGTGCTGTTCGATGTCGAATCGAAGCCGCGGCCGGACAGCAATGCCTATACGTCGCTGAACCTGCCGCCGCACACCGACCTGCCGACGCGTGAATTGCAGCCGGGCGTGCAGTTCCTGCACTGCCTCGCGAACGACGCAACGGGCGGAGACAGCGTGTTTCTCGACGGCTTCGCGCTCGCGGATGCGCTGCGGCGCGAATATCCGGACGATTTCACGCAACTTGCGTCGACACCGTTCGAGTTCTGGAACAAGAGTGCGAACAGCGACTACCGCTGTTCGGCGCCGGTGATCGGGCTCGATGCGCGCGGCAACGTGACCGAGGTGCGCGTCGCGAACTTCCTGCGCGGGCCGCTCGATGCGCCGGCCGGCGCCGTCGCGGCCGTCTACCGCGCGTACCGGCGGTTTCTCGCGCTCGCGCGCGAGCCGCGTTTCCGCGTGCAGCGCCGGCTGCGGGCGGGCGACATGTGGGCGTTCGACAACCGGCGCGTGCTTCATGCGCGCACCGAGTTCGATCCGTCGACGGGCCGCCGGCATCTGCAGGGCTGCTACGTCGATCGCGACGAACTGCTGTCGCGCTGGCGTGTGCTGTCGCGTGCGCTGCCCGCGGCTGCCGCCGGGCGCTGATCGGCGCATTCGACTTCCGCAGTCGACTTCGTTACGCATACCTCGCCGGAGAAAAAGCGCCCGGACGCAAGGCGCCCGGGCGAAGCCACCCGCTGCCGGGCGGCGGAGGTATGCGTTTTCACAAAAAAAGACGAGCCCGCATGAGGGGCTCGTCCGGATCCAGCTTCTTCATCGCGCGATGCGCGGTGCGCCCGCCGGGGGCGCGTCGGCTTACTGGCCGAAGAAGACCGAGTCGCGTGCGTTCGACGACGCTGCGGCAGCCGGGGCGCCCGAGTGGACGACCGGAGCCGGTTGCGCGCCGTAGCCGCTGGCGTCGGCACCATGAACGCGCGCTTCCGCCGACTGGATGTCGTTCGGGTAGTACGGGCTCGACACGCCCGGCTTGTAGCCGGCTTGTTCGAGCTGAACCAGTTCGTTGCGGACTTGAGCGCGGGTCACGGTGCTTTGTGCGAAAGCGCCGAACGAAGCGGACAGGGCGACAGCGGCAACAACTGCGGAAACGAGCGATTTCATGATGACCTCCGGTGTTTTATTGGGTTCGCTTGCGACACCATGTCTGCAGCGATTGACTAAATCTTAGTCACCGGGTCGTTGAGGGTAAACGCTGATTTTGACGATAGATTGTTTCCAGGGCGGTAACAGTGGGACGCCGGATCAGGCTTTCATCCTGCTTTCGTTTCTGTAAGTGTAATAAGTATGAAGAATGTTGAGGCGGCACGCGCGGGATTCAGCGCGCCTCGGCGGCCGCATCGAACGGCTTGGCGGGCGGCCGGCCGGCGGACGCGCCCGAACTCAGGAAACGCACGCCCGTCGCGGCTTCGGAGGCCTCCCACAGCAGAGCCGCGAGGGCCACGTCGCGTGCCGCGCGCGGCACGCTCGCCGGTGCCGGCAGGCCGCGCGACTCGAGCCAGCCGGACGGCCCGATGTACGAGCCGCCGGCGAGGTCGGGCGACGTCGCCGCATGAATCGCGGGCAACGCACCCTGCTCGGCCGGTTGCGCGAGATAACGGTTCGCCGCGCGCATCAGCGCGGCGCGCGTGGGCGAACTGTCCATCGCGGGGCCCGCGAACTGCAGGTTGGTTGCCGCGTAGCCGGGATGCGCGGCGACGCTGATTCCCGCGAACCCCGCGCGCTGGAAGCGGCGCTGCAACTCGAGCGCGAACACCAGGTTCGCGAGTTTGCTGTCGCAGTAGGCGAGATAACGGTTGTAACGGTGCTCGGCGCGCAGGTCGTCGACCCGGATCCGGCCGCCGCGGTTGAAGCCGCTCGACATCGTCACGACACGCGCGCGCCGGGCGGCGCGCAGCGCGGGCAGCAGATGGCCGGTCAGCGCGAAATGGCCGAGGTGGTTGGTGCCGAACTGCATCTCGAAGCCGTCGTGCGTGTGCCGCAGCGGCAGGAACATCACGCCGGCGTTGTTGCAGAGGATGTCGACGCGGCCGTGGCGGTCGGCGACGTCGGCGGCGAAGCGCCGGATCGACGCGAGATCGGCGAGGTCGAGCTGATCGACTTCGATCTGTGCGGCGGGATGGAGCCGGCGAATCGCAGCGGCGGCGTGGGCGGCGCGCGCGGCATCGCGGCAGCCCATCACGACCGTCGCGCCCTTGGCGGCCAGCGTTTCCGCGATATGCCAGCCGAGGCCGCTGTTGGCGCCGGTCACGACCGCGACCTTGCCGCCTTGCGCCGGGACGTGGCGCGCGCTCCATGCATGCATGTCTGCCTCCATCGGCGTGGCAGTGCGCCACGACGCGTAATCGTTACATTGGGTGGTGTAACGATAGTCCGCGCAGGCGGGACAGACAAGCGGGGGAATTAGACCGGCGGTTCTAGGGCGCGCCAGCGCATCAGGCCGCGGGCCCCGGCACGGGTGGCCGGCGGGCGTTACCGGCTCCCGGCCAGCGCGAGCACTTCGGCCGCGGAGATCATCGCCGCCGCGTTCGCGGGTGCCGGGCGCTCGGCCGGGCGGAACACTTCGTCGCCGCGCTGGATGACCTGGCGCGACAGCGCGCAGGTGCCGGTGCGCTGCGCGAAGCGGCGGCGCCAGCGCTGTTCGCCGTAGTGACAGCGGCCGGGTTCGACCCAGCGGACGACGAGCAGCGTATCGGAGCGTTCCAGAATTTCGACGTGGACGTCGGCGGGATCGAGCACAGGCAGGGATTTGGAGGCCTTCATTTGCCGTTTCCTAAAGCTCGTGCGGTTTCGGCCGTGGCAGTGGATGTCACTACCCGAGGGCGAATCCGTAGCGGTTTCCATGAGTGGTGCGCTAAATGTAAGCGTCTGTGACCGGAAAAAACATCCTGTCTGGCTCAAATTACCTTTTGCCGAATCAGAAACAATCGACGCGCATTTTCGTGAAAAAGCCAACGACAAAAGCGCCCCGGACGCGCACGCCCGGGGCGGAAAATCGGCCCGCGCCCCCGTGTCTGCTCGCTCAGTCACGTGGACACCGGGGGGACGGAGACGCCCGTCAGGGATCGGCGACGGGCGGGGGGGCGGTGTCCGGGGAAGCGCGGTCCGGCAACACCATGATCGCGCGCGCCCGCCGTTGACACCCTGACGGGAACATGACTTTTTTGTCAGTTTCGCGGTGCCGACGGAGCGACTCCGATGCCCCGGGGTCGCGAAAACGCCCACCGGTATTGGCTTTGCGCGATACGCGGCCGATCGGCGGAACCTGAAAAATACGGTAATCGAAGCCCGCCGCAGCGCCTTCCGCCCGATTCTCCCGCTCGGGAAAATACTGAATCACACGAACGTGACAAATCCGGAATCTGTTCCTATGATTGGTTGGACCTTTAGTCCTTTGTGCCAATCAGCCGGCCCGGCCGGCTTCTTCGGGAGAGGTGCTCATGAGATTGCAGGGCAAGCGCGCGCTGGTGACGGCGGCCGGGCAGGGTATCGGCCGCGCGACCGCGCTGCGGTTCGCAAGCGAGGGTGCCGACGTGCTGGCGACCGACATCAACGAAGCCGCGCTCGCGCAACTCGCGGCCGACGCCGAACGCGCGGGCGGCCGGCTGGCCACGCGGCGGCTCGACGTGACCGATGCGGGCGACGTGGCCACACTCGCCGCGCAGGAGCGCGCGTTCGACGTGCTGTTCAACTGTGCGGGCTTCGTGCACCACGGCTCGATCCTCGACTGCGACGACGCCGCGTGGGCGTTCTCGCTGAACCTGAACGTCACGTCGATGTACCGGCTGATCCGCGCGCTGCTGCCGGCGATGCTGGCTGCGGGCGGCGCGTCGATCGTCAACATGGCGTCGGCCGCGTCGAGCGTGAAGGGCGTGCCGAACCGGTTCGTCTACGGCACGACCAAGGCGGCCGTGATCGGCCTGACCAAGTCGGTCGCCGCCGATTTCGTCGAGCAGCGCATCCGCTGCAACGCGATCTGCCCGGGCACGATCGAGTCGCCGTCGCTGGAGCAGCGGATCGCCGAGCAGGCGCGCACGCGCCAGGTGTCGACCGATACCGTGCGCCAGGCGTTCGTCGCGCGTCAGCCGATGGGCCGTATCGGCACCGCGGACGAAGTGGCCGCGCTCGCGCTGTATCTCGCGTCCGACGAAGCGTCGTTCACGACCGGCGCGATTCACCTGATCGATGGCGGCTGGTCGAACTGACCGCGTCTAGCCGACCGCGTGTAGCCGACCGCTTCCTTCCACTCACTTTCCATTTCCGCTCACACCACATGAAACTGCTGAGATTTGGCGACAAACACCATGAAAAGCCGGGCCTGCTCGATGCGCAGGGCAGGATCCGCGACCTGTCGGGCGTGATCGACGACGTCGCCGGCGACGCGCTCGCACCCGCGTCGCTCGCGCGGCTGCGCGAGCTCGACCCGGCGTCGCTGCCGCTCGTCGAAGGCGCGCCGCGGCTCGGCGCGTGCGTCGGCCGCGTCGGCAAGTTCATCTGCATCGGCCTCAACTATTCCGACCACGCGGCGGAATCGGGGATGGACGTCCCGAAGGAGCCGGTCGTGTTCGGCAAGTGGACGAGCGCGATCTCGGGGCCGAACGACGACGTCGAGATCCCGCGCGGCTCGGAGAAGACCGACTGGGAAGTCGAGCTGGGCGTCGTGATCGGCCGGGGCGGCCGCTATATCGACGAAGCCGACGCGCTGTCGCACGTCGCCGGCTACTGCGTGGTGAACGACGTGTCGGAGCGCGAGTACCAGCTCGAACGCGGCGGCACGTGGGACAAGGGCAAGGGCAACGATACGTTCGGCCCGCTCGGCCCGTGGCTCGTGACGGCCGACGAAGTGCCCGATCCGCACGCGCTGCGGCTGTGGCTGGAAGTGGACGGCCACCGCTACCAGAACGGCACGACCGCGACGATGGTGTTCCGCGTGCCGCACCTGATCAGCTACCTGAGCCGCTTCATGAGCCTGCAGCCGGGCGACGTGATCTCGACCGGCACGCCGCCGGGCGTGGGCCTCGGGCAGAAGCCGCCCGTCTATCTGCGCGCCGGGCAGGTGATCACGCTCGGCATCGACGGGCTCGGCGAGCAGCGCCAGCGCACCGTGCAGGCCTGAAACCCTTTCCCGGACGGTTCGCCATGCCTATCATTCGATCGATGCGCGTCCTCGACGTGCGCTTCCCGACCTCGCGCCAGCTCGACGGTTCCGATGCGATGAATCCGGACCCCGATTATTCGGCTGCGTACGTCGTGCTCGAAACCGACCGCGACGGGCTCGAAGGCCACGGGCTCACGTTCACCATCGGGCGCGGCAACGAAATCTGCTGCGCGGCGATCGACGCGATGCGTCACCTCGTCGTCGGCCTCGACCTCGACTGGATCCGCGAGGACATGGGCCGCTTCTGGCGGCACGTGACCTCGGACAGCCAGTTGCGCTGGATCGGCCCCGACAAGGGCGCGATCCACCTGGCGACGGGCGCCGTCGTGAACGCGGTGTGGGATCTGTGGGCGAAGGCTGCGGCCAAACCGCTGTGGCGGCTCGTGGCCGACATGAGCCCCGAGGACATCGTGCGCGCGATCGATTTTCGCTACCTGACCGACTGCCTGACGCCGGACGAAGCGCTCGACCTGCTGCGCCGGCAGGCGCCGGGCAAGGCCGAGCGGATCGCGATGCTCGAGCGCGAAGGCTACCCGTGTTACACGACGTCGGCCGGCTGGCTCGGCTACAGCGACGACAAGCTGCGCCGGTTGTGTCACGAAGCGGTGGACGCCGGGTTCGATTACGTGAAGCTGAAGGTCGGCGCGAACCTGGAGGACGACATCCGCCGCGTGACGATCGCACGCGAGGTGATCGGCCCGGACCGCAAGCTGATGATCGACGCGAACCAGGTGTGGGAAGTCGACGAGGCGATCGACTGGGTGCGCGAGCTGGCGTTCGCGAAACCGTGGTTCATCGAGGAGCCGACGAGCCCCGACGACGTCGAAGGGCATCGCAAGATCCGCGAGGCGATCGCGCCCGTGCAGGTCGCGACCGGCGAGATGTGCCAGAACCGCGTGATGTTCAAGCAGTTCATCGCGCGCGGCGCGATCGACGTCGTGCAGATCGATGCGTGCCGGCTCGGCGGCGTGAACGAGATACTCGCGGTGATGCTGCTGGCCGCGAAGTACGGGCTGCCGGTGTGTCCGCATGCGGGCGGCGTCGGGCTGTGCGAATACGTGCAGCATCTGTCGATGATCGACTACGTGTGCATTGCCGGCACGAAGGAAGGGCGCGTGACCGAATACGTCGATCACCTGCACGAGCATTTCGTCGAGCCCTGTGTCGTGCGCGGCGCGGCGTACCTGCCGCCGACGGCACCCGGCTTCTCGATCGAGATGAAGCCGGCATCGCTCGAGCAGTACCGGTTCCGCGGCTGAAGCGCGCAGCGCGCAGCACGACGGCGCACGACGACCCGCGCATGACCTGCGCGCGGCGACAACATGAACGACGGAGACGCGAAGTGGATTTGAATCTGCAAGACAAGGTCGTGATCGTGACCGGCGGCGCGTCGGGCATCGGCGCCGCGATCTCGATGCGGCTTGCCGGCGAAGGCGCGATTCCGGTGGTGTTCGCGCGCCACGCGCCGGATGACGGCTTCTGGCGCGCACTCGCGCAGAAGCAGCCGCGCGCCGCGTGCGTGTCCGTCGAGCTGCAGGACGACGCACAGTGCCGCGACGCAGTCGCGCAGACCGTCGCGCGCTTCGGCCGCATCGACGGCCTCGTCAACAACGCGGGCATCAACGACGGCGTCGGGCTCGATGCCGGGCGCGACGCGTTCGTCGCGTCGCTCGAACGCAACCTGATCCACTACTACGTGATGGCGCATTACTGCGTGCCGCACCTGAAGGCGACGCGCGGTGCGATCGTCAACATCTCGTCGAAGACGGCCGTCACCGGCCAGGGCAACACGAGCGGCTATTGCGCATCGAAGGGCGCGCAGCTCGCGCTGACGCGCGAATGGGCGGTCGCGCTGCGCGACGACGGCGTGCGCGTGAACGCGGTGATCCCGGCCGAGGTGATGACGCCGCTCTACCGGAACTGGATCGCGGGCTTCGACGACCCGGAAGCGAAGCTCGCGGAAATTGCCGACAAGGTGCCGCTCGGCAAGCGCTTCACGACCGCCGACGAGATTGCCGACACGGCCGTGTTCCTGCTGTCGGCGCGCGCATCGCACACGACGGGCCAGTGGCTGTTCGTCGACGGCGGCTATACGCATCTCGATCGCGCGATCGGCTGAGGGCGGCGAGCCATGCAACCCGATCCGAACCCGACGACCCCCGCGCCCGCGGCGCTGATCGAGCTGACCGGCGTCAGCAAGCGCTTTCCGGGCGTGCTGGCGCTCGACGATTGCCGCTTCGACCTGCGCGCCGGCGAAGTGCATGCGCTGATGGGCGAGAACGGCGCGGGCAAGTCGACGCTGATGAAGATTCTCGCCGGCGTGTACCAGAAGGACGAAGGCGAGATCCGGATCGACGGCCGCGCGGTGGACATCGACGATCCGCGCGCCGCGCAGGCGCTCGGGATCGGCATCATCCATCAGGAACTGAACCTGATGAACCACCTGAGCGTCGCGCAGAACATCTTCATCGGCCGCGAGCCGCGCGGCCGCTTCGGCGTGTTCGTCGACGAGGACCGGCTGAACCGCGACGCCGCCGCGATCTTCGCGCGGATGCGGCTCGATCTCGACCCGCGCACACCGGTCGGCCGGCTGACGGTCGCGAAGCAGCAGATGGTCGAGATCGCGAAGGCGCTGTCGTTCGACTCGCGCGTGCTGATCATGGATGAACCGACCGCCGCGCTGAACAACGCGGAAATCGCCGAGCTGTTCCGCATCATCGGCGACCTGCGCGCGCACGGCGTCGGCATCGTCTACATCTCGCACAAGATGAACGAGCTGCGCCAGATCGCCGATCGCGTGACGGTGATGCGCGACGGCAAGTACGTCGCGACCGTGCCGATGGCGGATACGTCGATGGAAGCGATCATCGCGATGATGGTCGGCCGCCAGCTCGATGCGACGTTCCGAACGCCGCCCGATACGTCGGCCAACGCGGTCGCGCTCGAGGTGCGCGGGCTGTCGCGCGGCCGCGCGATCCGCGATGTCGGCTTCACGCTGCGGCGCGGCGAGATCCTCGGCTTTGCGGGGCTGATGGGCGCGGGCCGTACCGAGGTCGCGCGCGCGGTGTTCGGCGCGGACCCGGTCGACGCGGGCGAGATCCGCGTGCACGGCAAGACCGTGACGATCCGCACGCCGGCCGACGCGGTGAGGCACGGGATCGGTTATCTCTCGGAGGACCGCAAGCACTTCGGGCTGGCGGTCGGGATGGACGTGCAGAACAACATCGCGCTGTCGAGCATGCGGCGCTTCGTGCGCCGCGGCATGTTCCTCGATGCGCGCGGGATGCGCGACACCGCGCAGTCGTACGTGCGGCAGCTCGCGATCCGCACGCCGTCCGTCGCGCAGCCGGCGCGGCTCCTGTCGGGCGGCAACCAGCAGAAGATCGTGATCGCGAAGTGGCTGCTGCGCGACTGCGACATCCTGTTCTTCGACGAGCCGACCCGCGGCATCGACGTCGGCGCGAAAAGCGAAATCTACAAGCTGCTCGACGCGCTCGCCGCCGACGGCAAGGCGATCGTGATGATCTCGTCGGAGCTGCCCGAGGTGCTGCGCATGAGCCACCGGATCCTCGTGATGTGCGAAGGGCGCGTGACCGGCGAATTGCGCGCGGCCGACGCCACGCAGGAAAAGATCATGCAGCTCGCGACGCAGCGCGAGTCGACCGTATTGTCCTGATTCCGACGCTTACCCGATCATGTCCAACGATACGCATCCCGTTCCGCCTCTTGCCACCGGCGACACGCCGGCCGGCGCAGCGGGCCTCCGTGCCCGCTTCTTCAACCCGGCCGCGCGGCAGAAGCTGCTCGCGTTCGCGAGCCTCGTGCTGCTGATCGTGTTCTTCAGCTTCGCGTCGCCGAACTTCCTCGAAGTCGACAACCTCGTGACGATCCTGCAGGCCACCGCCGTGAACGGTGTGCTGGCCGTCGCGTGTACCTACGTGATCATCACGTCGGGCATCGACCTGTCGGTCGGCACGCTGATGACCTTCTGCGCGGTGATGGCCGGCGTCGTGCTGACGAAGTGGGGCCTGCCGCTGCCGCTCGGGATCCTGGCCGCGCTATCGTTCGGCGCGCTGTCGGGCAGCGTGTCGGGCTTCGTGATCGCGAAGATGAAGGTGCCGCCGTTCATCGCGACGCTCGGCATGATGATGCTGCTCAAGGGGCTGTCGCTCGTGATCTCGGGCACGCGGCCGATCTACTTCAACGACACGCCGGGCTTCACGTCGATCGCGCAGGATTCGCTGATCGGCAGCCTCGTTCCCGCGCTGCCGATCCCGAACGCGGTGCTGATCCTGTTCCTCGTCGCGGTCGGCGCGTCGATCGTGCTGAACCGGACGATCTTCGGCCGCTACACGTTCGCGCTCGGCAGCAACGAGGAAGCGCTGCGGCTGTCCGGCGTGAATGTCGATGCGTGGAAGATCGCCGTCTACACGTTCAGCGGCGCTGTGTGCGGGATCGCCGGGCTGCTGATCGCGTCGCGGCTGAATTCCGCGCAGCCCGCGCTCGGGCAAGGCTACGAGCTCGACGCGATCGCGGCCGTCGTGATCGGCGGCACGTCGCTGTCGGGCGGCGCGGGCAGCATCGTCGGCACCATCATCGGCGCGTTCATCATGAGCGTGCTGACCAACGGCCTGCGCATCATGTCGGTCGCGCAGGAATGGCAGACGGTCGTGACGGGCGTGATCATCATCCTCGCCGTCTACGTGGACATCCTGCGCCGGCGCCGCCGCTGACGCATGCACGCACGAACACGAACATGCAGGCGCTTCACCGCCGGCCGGGCCGGCATTTCAGTCGATACCAACCAAGGAGACGCGAAGTGATCAGGAGCAAGGTGTTGAACGCGATCGTCGGGCTGACGTTCGCCGTCGGCGCGACGGCCGGCGCGCAGGCGCAGGAATCCTACATCCCGCTGATCTCGAAGGGCTTCCAGCATCAGTTCTGGCAGGCCGTGAAGGCGGGCGCGATGCAGGCCGCGAAGGACTACAAGGTGAAGGTGACGTTCGAAGGCCCCGAAACCGAGGCGATGGTCGACAAGCAGATCGACATGCTGTCCGCCGCGATCGCGAAGAAGCCGGCCGCGCTCGGCTTCGCGGCGCTCGACAGCAAGGCCGCGCTGCCGCTCCTGAAGAAGGCGCAGGCCGAGAAGATTCCGGTGATCGCGTTCGACTCGGGCGTCGACAGCGACATCCCGGTGACGACCGCCGCGACCAACAACAAGGCCGCCGCCGCGCTCGCCGCCGACAAGCTCGCCGCGCTGATCGGCGACGAAGGCGAGGTGGCCGTGGTCGCGCACGACCAGACGAGCCGCACGGGCATCGACCGCCGCGACGGCTTTCTCGAACGGATGAAGTCCGCGCACCCGAAGGTGCAGGTCGTGACCGTGCAGTATGGCGAGGGCGATCAGCTGAAGTCCACCGAAGTGACGAAGTCGATCCTGCAGGCGTATCCGAAGCTCAAGGGCTTGTTCGGCACCAACGAAGGCTCGGCGATCGGCGTGGTGAACGGCGTGCGCGAGATGAAGCGCAAGGTCGTGATCATCGGCTACGATTCGGGCAAGCAGCAGAAGGACGCGATCCGCAGCGGGCTGATGGCCGGCGCGATCACGCAGAACCCGGTCGGGATCGGCTACAAGACGGTCGAGGCGGCCGTGAAGTCGGTCAAGGGCGAGAAGCTGCCGAAGGTCATCGATACCGGTTTCTACTGGTACGACAAGACCAATATCGACGACCCGAAAATCACGGCGGTGCTGTACGACTGAGCGCGACGTGACGCGGCGGGCAACGGTGAATCACGAGGACACCATGGGCGCAGTGCGTATCGATTCCCACCAGCACTTCTGGCGTTACCGCGCGGCCGACTATCCGTGGATCGGTCCCGGCATGGGCGTGCTCGCCCGCGACTACCTGCCCGACGCGCTGTGGCCGCAGATGCATGCACAGGCGCTCGGCGCGTCGATCGCGGTGCAGGCGCGCGCCGGGCGCGACGAGACGGCGTTCCTGCTCGATCTCGCCCGCGACGATGCGCACATCGCGGCGGTGGTCGGCTGGGAGGATCTCGGTGCGCCGGAACTCGCCGAGCGCATCGCCGAATGGCGCAGCCCGAAGCTGCGCGGCTTTCGTCACCAGGTGCAGGACGAAGCCGACGTCGGCGCGTTCGTCGCGGATCCCGCGTTCAATCGCGGTGTCGCGTGGCTGCAGGCGAACGGCTATGTGTACGACGTGCTCGTGTTCGAGCGCCAGTTGCCCGACGTGCGCGCGTTCTGCGCGCGGCACGATGCGCACTGGCTCGTGCTCGATCATGCCGGCAAGCCGCCGCTCGCCGAATTCCACCGCGATGGCGCTGCGCTTGCCCGCTGGCGTGCCGGGTTGCGCGAGCTGGGCGCGCTGCCGCACGTCGTGTGCAAGCTGTCGGGGCTCGTGACCGAGACGGACTGGCGGCGCGGCCTGCGCGGGCAGGACATCCGGCACATCGAGCAATGCCTCGACGCGGCGCTCGACGCGTTCGGCCCGCAGCGGCTGATGTTCGGGTCGGACTGGCCCGTGTGCCTGCTTGCGGCGTCGTATGACGAAGTGGCGTCGCTGGTCGAGCGCTGGGCCGAAGCGCGGTTGTCGGCGGCCGAGCGCAACGCGCTGTGGGGCGGCACGGCCGCGCGTTGCTATGCGCTGCCCGGCGATTCGAAGCCCCGCATATAAAATAGGCGCGAACGGCCCGACGCGCGCGCTCCATTCGTCAGACCGTCCGCAATGCAATCGCTTACCTGTATCAACGTATGTCCATCCAGCCGATTCAGAACCGCCGCCTCTACCAGCAGATCGCCGACAAGCTCAGCACGATGATCGAGTCCGGCGACTTCCCGCCGGGCAGCTATTTGCCGCCCGAGCGCGAACTGGCCGAGCAGTTCGGCGTGTCGCGCACGTCGGTGCGCGAGGCGCTGATCGCGCTCGAAGTCAGCGGGCTCGTCAGCGTGCGTGTCGGCGACGGCGTGAAGGTGCGCCAACCCGAGGCGGCCGCCGCGCCGGAGCCGCGGCCCGATACGAAGGTTGCGCCGTTCCCGGTCGTCGAGATCGATCCCGAGCTCGGCATCGCGCTCGACCTCGATACCGAAATCCCGCCGTTCGCGCTGCTGCAGGCGCGCCGGCTGATCGAGCCGGAAGCCGCGTCGCTCGCCGCGAAGCACGGCTCGGACGCGCAGATCGAAGGGATTCACGCGGCGTTCCTGCGCAACCAGGAAGACAACCGCAGCGGCTCGCTCACGCATCCGGGCGACCGGTTGTTCCATATCCGTATCGCGGAAGCGAGCGACAACCCCGCGTATGCGCTGATGATCAAGCAGCTGCTCGCGCACAAGTACGACCTGATGTTCCAGCGGCTGCAGTCGCTGTACATGCCCAACGACATGCCGCACCGCTCGGAGCTCGAACACCGCGCGATCCTCGACGCGATCCGTGCGCGCGACCCGGAGGCCGCGCGCCGTGCGATGGCCGAGCATCTCGACGAGGTGATCCGGATCTTCGGCCGCGCGCTCGACTGAGCGCGGGCGAGCGCAATCAGAAGCGGTCGGCGCGGTAGGGCGTCGGGTCGGTAAACGGCGCTTCGCCGGTCATCATCTCGGCCAGCAGGCGGCCGGAGACGGGGCCGAGCGTGAGCCCGTGATGGTTGTGTCCGAACGAGAACCACAGCCCGCGATGCGCGGGCGCGGGGCCGATCACCGGCCGCATGTCGGGCGTGCACGGCCGGAAGCCGAGCCACGGCTGCGGGTCGAGCCGTTCGCCGAAGCCGAACACCGGGCGCGCGACGCGTTCCGCGCGCTCGAGTTGTACGCCGGTCGGCGGCAGGCCGCGCCGGGCGATCTCGACGCCGGTGGTCAGCCGCAAGCCGCGCCGCATCGGCGCGATCACGTAGCCGTATTCGCGATCGACGATCGGCGCCGACGGCGCGCCGCGTTCGGACGGCGCGTAGTGCATGTGATAGCCGCGCTTCTCGCGCAGCGGAATCTTGTAGCCGAACTTGCCGAACACCGTGTCGGACCACGGGCCGAGCGCGACGACCACGGCCGGCGCGGCGATCTTGCCGTCGTCCGTCGTGACCTGCCAGCCGGGCGACAGCGCGTCGAGGCTCGCCGCATCGCCCGTGAGCAGCGTGCCGCCGCCTTGCACGAAGAGTTGCGCATAGGTTTTGACGAGCGCGGACGGATCGACGACGCTTTTCGGATCGAGCCAGTGCAGCGCGCCGCAGAAGCCGGGCGCGAGGCTCGGTTCCTGCGCGCGCAGCGTCGCGGCATCGAGCGGCGTGATGCCGAGCCCGTGGCGGCGCGCGGTGAGTCCCGCATCGGTGACGGCGCGTTCGAACGCGGCCGGCGTGCGGAACGCTTCCATCCAGCCGCTCGCGCGGATCAGCTCGGTGGCGCCGGCGCGTGCGATCAGCGCGTCGTGCTCGACGATGCAGCGCTCGATCAGCGGCAGCATGTCGCGCGAGGCCGCCGCGTGACGCAGCGGCGCCGATTCCCACCAGAACCTCGCGAGCCACGGCGCGAACGCGGGCAGCGACGTGCTGTGCCAGTAGAGATCGGTGGAGCGGTTCAGCGCGTAGCGCATCAGCGTGAACGGGCTGCGCGGGAACGGATACGGCTCGACCGACGAGCGCTCGATCAGCCCCGCGTTGCCGAAGCTCGTGCCTTCGCCGGGCGCGCCGCGGTCGACGAGGGCGACCTTGCGGCCGCGATCCTGCAGGTGCAGCGCGGCGGAGACGCCGACGATGCCCGCGCCCAGAACGATTACGTCGAAGTCCATGAGGGAAGGCGAAATAGACGGTTAGCGATCAACACTCGAAGTCGGCGACGGCGCTTCGGTCGGGTGCTCGGAATTGCAATCGAATGATCAGCTAGGATACTCGCGAACGCGACGATGCGCGAATCGGGCGCTTGGCCGTGAGGTTGTCGCAACAACCATTCCGGTTGTACGCTAGGCGGCCGGCCGTACGCAGCCGGATACGAAGGCGTCGCGCAAATTGCATTTCTCACTTCCGGAGCGATTCGAGTACCTGGAGAGCGGGCGACTTCGTCGAATTTGCCAACTGGTCACGAGAGCGCTCCATGCCCGAAAACAATATTTCCGAGGCCCGACAACCTGCCGCAATTCCGTGGCATCGATCGCCGCTCGTTCGCAGCGCAGCCGTTTTGGCGGGACTGTTCGTCATCCTGCAGCTCCTCAGGTTTCAGCTGGTGATCAGACTTGTGGTCGGTGCGATTTCGGCAACGATGCTGTATGGGATCTTGCGTGAATGGATCCCCATGCTGCGGCCATTTCGAACATGGCTGATCCGCCGCACGGTCAGAGTCATGCGGAAACTGCGCCCGATCGCGAAACTTCCTCCGGATGTCACCGTGGCTTATGGTCTGGTCGCAATGATGTTGCTGCTTTCCGGAATCCTGTGGATTGGGCTGGATATGCCGCGGATCGGCCGTTTCTCCATACCGGTGTTTCTTCTCCTTGCATACGCGGCTGCTCGACACATCTACCATGTGTTGAGCCTGGTCGCGCGCTGGACGTGGAGCAAGGTATTGGGAAAGGGCGCCTATCTGGCGGTGGCGTCGATCGCGCTTTGGCTCGCGCACTCGGACGCGGAGCGACTGGTCCTGACGCTGACGCATGAAACCGCCGACCACTTTTCCAGCTTCACGGGCCTGTCGGCTTCCGTATTTTTCGCGCTGCGTCTGGTTCAGGCAGCGGGACTTATGCTCGTTGCGTTCTTCGTATTTCAGTTGGTTTTCCTGGTCGGCAGCATGATCATTCAGCATGCTGCAAATCAAGTCAGGATATTCAGCACGCACGGAGCTGAACGGATGACCGTGACCTGGAGAAGGCTCAGGTTCGGGCTAAAAAAAACGGAGCCTGACGGCCGGAAGCGGCTTCGCCAGGTGATTGCCATGCTGGCGCCGTGTGGCATGGTGTTCTGGGCAATAGCGTTGCTGATGGGGCCCACCTATCTCATAGGCAGTATCGAGACCCGGACGCTGTTTTCTCACGTGCTGGTACGGACGACGTATTCGGCGGCAAGCGCGTGCCGTGGGGACAGTCGTGCGGGGTTGTTCGCACGCATCGGTGACGACAGTGTGTCGGAGGCCGTGAAGGACGGGTACGGGTATGTATTCCGGACCGTGCCGTGTAAAGCGAAGTAGGTACCGTTTTCCGCGGGCGCATGAATCCTTGTCGTGTCGCGCATCGTATGACGGATCCGTTTCGTCAGGCGCGGAATCGTGCAGCAACTTTTACTGGCTGTGCATCGATGCGTATTGGAAACCGGCCCGGTGCGCCTCTGCGAAACTGCATGTGCTTGATGCGCACGGTCGTCCTATCCGCTGATCAATCTGCGGAAGCCGAATTCAGATCGGCGTTGCGCTTCGCTTTCACCGCCATCACCAGGCTCAACGCTGATTCAACATACTTTCCGACGGTTATTTGGCGGGAGTATCCCACTGGTTCGGGTTGCGAATTTTTACCTAAGATGGAAGCAATCATGTGCGTGACACGGTACCTGCGCACGCACACGGCAGGCAGGAGGCAGGGCCGGGAACGACTGCAACCGATGTTTCCATCATGGATGCGAGTGTGTGCGCGACGGCCGCGAAGCATGCGGCCGCATCGACGCCAGCGGGTGCGGCGGCAATCGCCGCGCGGACGGCGTGCGGCCGGTCGGGCCGAGTCGCGTCGTTGCGTCACGCATTCATCGCAATCGTTTGCGTTCTGAGCGTTGTCCCTTCCGTCCTCGCCGGATCGCTTGCCGACAGGGGCGACCCGGTCGACACGATGCACGTCGCAGCCACCGCGACGCCCGCCGGCCCGACGGGTCCCGCCTTTTCGTCACACGACTCCAACGTACGCCAGGTCGTGCTCGGCATCGTCAGTTTCACGCGCTGGCCGACGACGCCCGTGCGCCTGCATCTGTGCGTGACGGGCAGGCCCGACTACGCGGGCGACCTCACCGACACGATGCAGGCCGGCTCGACCGTGCTCGACGTGCAGCGCGTCCGCTTCGACGATCCCTCGCTCGGCATCGCCTGCGACGTCGTGTATCTCGGCGCGCTCGGCAACGACGAGCGAATGCGGGTGAGAACCGCGCTCGCCGGCCGTCCGGTGCTGACCATCGCCGAACACGATCCGTCGTGCACCGCGGGCAGCATGTTCTGTCTGACGGTCGAAGGCGAGCACGTGACGTTCGACATCAATCTCGACGCCGTCGCGCGCAGTGGCGTGCGCGTGCATCCGAACGTGCTCAACCTCGCGCGGCGGACGCTGACGCCATGACACGTTCCGCGCCCCCCATCGCGTCCTCACGCGTGCCGCGCCCGACGCTGCAAAGCGTGTTGCGCCGCGCGCACCTGCGCCTGGCGTTCGTCGCGGTGACGATGGCCGCCGTGTCGCTGATCGTCGTCGCCGTGATCGCGTTGCGTGCGTATGCCGGCAACAACCTCAACCTGCTGGCCCGCTCGCTCGGTTACACGGTCGAGGCGGCGCTCGTGTTCGGCGACCGTGCCGCGGCGAGCGAAGCGATCGCGACGATCGCCAGCGATGAGGACGTCGCGCAGGTGGTGGTCACGGACAACAAGGGGCAGTTGTTCGCGACCTGGAAGCTGCCTGCCGGCGGCCGGATCGCCGGGCTCGAGCGCGTCGTCGCCGCTCTCGCGTTGCCGGGCGCCGTGACCGTTCCGGTGATGCACGACGGCATCGTCGTCGGTCAGGTGATCGTGCGTGGCCGCGGGCATCAGTTCTTCGGATTCCTGCTCGGCGGCATCGGCGGCATTCTCGGCTGTCTCGTCGTCAGCGTGTTCGGCGCTTACATCAGCTCGAAGCGTCTGCTGCGCAATATCGTCGCGCCGCTGCGCGCGCTTGCCGCCGTCGCGCACGCCGTGCGGCGCGAGCGTGCATTCGCGCGTCGTGTCGAGCCGGTGGCGATCGCCGAACTGAACCAGCTCGGCGACGACTTCAATGCGCTGCTCGATGAACTCGAGGAATGGCAGAACACGCTGCGCGACGAGAACGCGTCGCTCGAATACAAGGCGACGCACGATGCGCTCACCGGTTTGCCCAACCGCGTGCAGTTCGAGTCGCGTCTGTCGCTTGCACTCTGCGACGCCGTGTTGACGGGACAGCGGGTCGCCATCCTGTATCTCGACTGCGACCGCTTCAAGGAAATCAACGACTGCCTTGGCCACGATGCCGGCGATGCGGTGCTGGTCGGCGTCGCGGCACGGTTGCGCGCGCAGGTGCGCGAAACCGATCTCGTCGCTCGCCTGGGCGGCGATGAATTCGCGGTGATGCTGACGGGTGTGCGCGACACGGACAGCGTGTGCCTGATCGCCGACCAGATTTTGTCCGGCATGGTGTCGTCGATCGAGTTGCCCGACGGACGCATGGTGGCCACCATGATGAGTGCCGGCGTTGCGCTGTATCCCGACCATGCGTCCGACGCGAGCGGCTTGCTGCGCGCGGCGGATGCCGCGATGTACCGCGCCAAGCGTGCGCGGCCGGGGTCGTGGCAGTTGTCGGAAGGCGTAGCCGGGCCGGTTTGACGTCGATCGTTTCGCGCTGCGGGCGAGGCCGCGGCGGCGGGATAAGAAGCGCACGCGATGCGGGCGCATGCGAAGCAAGGGGACTGTGATGAAAAACGCGTTATCTGTGAGCATGGGGAGGATGTGCGTCGCGAGCGCGGTGCTGCTGTGCCTGCTGCTCGGCGGGTGCAAGACGCCGCCGCTTCATCGTGGGCTCACGCAGACGCAAGTCACGGCGCTGAAGTCGGCCGGGTTTCAGGAGACCGAGCAGGGGTTCGAGTTCGGGTCGACGGGGCCGATTTTGTTTGACTTTGATCGGTACAACCTCAAGCCGGTCGTCAGGCGGATCGTCGAGCGGATCGGGAGGACGTTGAGGTCGGCCGGGATCAACGGTGTGCGGGTTTATGGGTACTCGGACGAGGAAGGGGAGACGGCTTACGATCTCGAGTTGTCCCGGCGGCGGGCGGAGGTGGTGGCGATCGAGCTGGTGGATGTGGGGCTGGACGGCAAGCAGATCGCGGTGGTCGGGAAGGGGAAGAGCGATCCGGTGGGGGATAACCGGACACCCGCCGGGCGGGCGCAGAACCGGAGGGCGGCGATTGTGGTGTCGCCGCGGTGAGGGGAGCGCATGCGTTGGGCTGTAACAGTTTGCCACCATTGCCATGCAGAAGCCCGAACGTCCATTCGCGAGCGGCGAACCTTGATGATCACGGCAACCGGGCCGGATCTGCGGCACGAAACGGACACGCGTGACTGGAAGTTTCCCGGAAAATCTGAAACGAAGTTTTCAACTGCCTGAATAAAATCGTTCCGCCTTTTTTGAACGCTGCATGGCCAAGCGGCGAGTGCAGCGGCTACCGGAACGTGTATGGCCCTGGAACCCAACGACCTGCTTCGGCATTTCGAACGTGAGCTTGCGCTGCTGCGCCGTTCGATGCAGACGTTCGCGCAGCGCTTTCCCAAGATCGCCGCGCGCCTTGCGATCACTGGCGAGCATTCGGACGACCCGCACGTCGAACGCTTGTTGCAGTCGTTCGCGTTGCTGGCGGCGTCTCACGACATCCGTCTCGAGGATGACGTGCCTGCGTTTTCACACAGCCTTCTCGAATCGCTGCACGGCACGTTCCTGCGCCCGTTTCCTTCCTGCGCGATTGCGCAATTTCGTGGCGGCCAGACCGACAAGCAGACCGCACCTCGCGTCATCCCCCGCGGTGACCGATTGATCGCGCCGGCCGGCCGCGAAGTATTTCGGATGACAGATGACGTCACGATCGTGCCGTTGACCGTCGCGGCCGTGCGTTACACGACGTCGGCGATCGCACCGCGAGACGCGGCGTTGCCCGCCGAAACGTCCGGCTTCCTGAGCATCACGTTCGAGCTGACTGCATCGGAAGCCACGTTTGCGATCGTGCCGGACAGGCTGCGCCTGCACTTCACCGGTGCGCGCGAGGTTGTCGCTGCACTCGCGGACGCCGCGCTGCTGCTTGCCGTACGAAGTTTCGCCGAAGTGGGCGAGTCCGGTCGCTGGAAGCGCCTGCCGGGCGTGGCGATCACGGCCGTCGGCGTCGAGCCGGCCGATGCGCTGCTCGCCCCGCCGCCCGACGACGCCCTCGGGCCGTTTCACCTGCTGATGACGTACTGCGCCGCTCCGGAGCGTTTCGACTTTGTCGACGTCGACATGAGGCTGCTCAAGCGTGCCGCCGGCGACGGTCGTCGCGTCGCGCTGCATCTCGCGATCGCCGGCGTGCATCGGGACTCGCATCGCGCCCAGCGTCTGGCCGCCGCGACGGCGGACCATGTGCGCTTGTTCTGTACGCCCGTGATCAACCTGTTCCCGGACGATGCTGCGCCGATCGAGACGCGTGCCGGTTGCGCGTATTACCCGGTGAAGGCGCTGGCTCAGGCCGGTACGCCGCGCACGGACATCTGGTCGATCGACTCCGTGCGTGAGATTTCCGACGCGGGGACATCGGCACTGGCGCCATTCCATTCCCTGCGGCACGGCATGGACGGCCGTCCCGGGTTGTTCTGGACTGTATTGCGCGACGAGGCGAGGCGGGCACCGAAGCGGAAGCCTGTCGACCCCGACGCCAAACAGGCGGACAAAGCGCCGACACCGACGCCTGCCCCGGACGAGACGCCAGAGCCGCTCCACGGCGTCGAACTCCAGCTCACCGACCGGGACGGCCAACCTGCCGATCCGGGCAAGCGCAATCTGGCGATCCGGCTTTCCTGTACCCAGGGTGACCTGTCCGGGATGCAGGCGTGCGAACTGACGCCGGCGGAAGGCGACCCGGTGGGAACGATCATGTTGCTGAACCGGCCGACCCGGTGCCGGGCGCGGGCTTTCCGCCACGGGGAACTGTGGGATCTGCTGTCGCTTCTCGTGCCACAGGCGATCCGGCTGGACAAAGGCGGCCTGGCTCAGCTCAGGCGGCTTTGCGCACGCTGGGCGGAGGATTCGGTCGATGCCGGACGGCGCTTCGATGCGCTCGTCTCGTTGTCGACCGCGCGCGTGCGGTGCTGGCTGCCCGGCAAGCCGGCCTCGGCGTTCGTGCAAGGGCTGGAAGTGCGGCTGGTCGTGGACGAGCAGCGCTTCGCCGGGTTCAGCCTGGGCGGGTTCGCGCACGTGATGGACCGGTTTTTCGCGCCGTACGTTCCGGTTAACAGCTTCGTGCAGATCGTGCTGTTTTCAGCCCATACCGGTGCGGTGCTTCGGCGTGGGCAACCTTGTCCCGGCACCCAGCCTTTGATCTAGTTCCCGATTATTGGGGCGATAACGAAAACGTTTGCGAAGGCGTCTTTCGCGCCCCCGGGTTTTGACCTACATTATCGAGGCTTCGGCCCGGCGAACCGGCCGACAGAACCTGAGAACACAAGCAAGGAACAAGAATGAGTTTCGCTCCGAACGGGGGTATTCCCAACGGTTTGGGCGGCAGTGCGCTCGGCTCCCTGAGCGCGCTCGGCGGCCTCGCAGGTCCGATCGCATCGAGTGTTGCCGGAAGCGTCGGCCCGCTCGCCGGCCTGGCCGGGCACGTCGACACCGTCCAGCGCGCGATGCAACTCGCGCAAACCGGTTTCTCGCTGATGGACAAGACGCCCGGCGCGATTGCCGAGGTGATCAACGGCGCCGCCAACCCCGCGCGCCTGACCCAGCTCAATCGCTACGTGACGCTCGATACGCCGCTCGGCCCGGACGTGCTGCTGGTCAGCGCGGCCGTCGTCGACGAGTACGTGAACCGGTTGCCGGAGATTCACCTCGACCTGCTGTCGCATCGCCACGACCTTCGCCCGGACGACCTGATCGGCCAGCAGGTCAAGATCCGCTTCGACCAGCAGGCGCGCCTGTCGACGCTCGAACGCTTCGTCGCAACCGGCACCGGCGATACCGACCGCTACTTCGACGGCTACGTCGCATCGTTCGACCGCGCCGGCAATCCCGGGAACGTCACGCAGTATCACCTGACGGCCGTGCCGTGGTTCTGGTTCCTGACGCGCTCCACCGACTGCCGGATCTTCCAGAACAAGACCGCGCAGGACATCCTCACCGAGATTTTCCAGGAGCACGGGTTTTCCGATTTCGTGTTCGATATCCGGACGAGCCAGAAGCCGCTCGAGTACGTCGTGATGTATCAGGAGACTTACTACAACTTTTGCGCGCGGCTGATGGAGCAGGAGGGGCTGGTCTGGACGCACCGCTACGAGAAGGACAAGCATTTCCTCGTGATCGGCGACACGAACCTGCTGTTCCGTCCGATCGACGGGCTGGCCACCGTGCCGTTCGCCGCGACCGAGGCGAGTGAGGACAGCGGTATCGACCAGTTGCACGAGGGCCGGCGCTTCGGGGTCGGCAAGGTCACGTTTCGCGACTTCAATTACCAGAATCCGTCGTCGCCGCTGATGCTGGTCGAGGCCGAGCCGCAGAACCTCAAGCATGCGCGGCTCGACGCGACCGAGCGGTTCGAGCACCAGTCGCTGTACGACCACGGCGACGACGGCAACCGCTATGCGCGTTTCGCGATGGAGGCCGAAGAGGCGCAGGCCCATCGCTATACCGGCGGCGGCTATGCGTGGCGCATGACGACGGCCGGCGCCGTCACGGTGGCGAATCATCCCGTCCTCGAGAACAACCAGGAATACGTGATCCTGCACGTGCGTCATGAAGCGGTGAACGACTACACGCAGCACAGCGCGAAGCTGCCGTACCGCAATTCGTTCGCGCTGCTGCCGAAGAAGATTCCGTACCGTGCGCCGCGCGCGACGCCGAAGCCGGTGATTCACGGCACGCAGTCGGCGATCGTCGTCGGGCCGAAGGGCGAGGAGATCTATACCAACGGCAGCGCCGTGAAAGTGCACTTTCCGTGGGACCGGCGCGGCAAGAAGGACGGCTCCGATTCGATGTGGGTGCGCGTGTCGCAACCGTGGGCCGGCGACGGCTGGGGCGCGGCCGCGATTCCGCGGATCAAGCAGGAAGTGCTGGTCGCGTTCAACCAGGGCGATCCCGACAACCCGGTGATCGTCGGGCGCGTGTTCAACGGCGAGCAAGGTAATCCGTACCACGGCGCGGCTGGCCAGACGATGGGGATCAAGAGCCAGACGCACAAGGGGCAGGGGTCGAACGAAATCCGCATGACCGATACGAACGGCATGCAGGAGTTCTTCATGCACGCGCAGAAGGACATGAACACCGTCGTCGAGAACAACGAGACGCACAAGGTGCTGGGCCCGATGCGTACCGTGCTGGTGGCGACGGGTAGCGAAGAGAAGCAGATTCCGCAGGGCAACCTGACCGAGACGATCGCCGAGAAGCGCAGCACGACCGCGACCACCGTCGAGGTGACGACGCCGGCCAAGGACGGCGGCGGCGGCACGCAGATGTACGTGGCCGAGCGCGGCATCCTGCTGAAGGTGCAGGACAGCTCGATCTCGCTCGCGCCGGAAGGCATCCGCCTCGAACACAAGGGTTCCGTGATCCTGATGACCGACGACGGCGTGATGGTCAACGGCAAGCGCATCGACCTCAACAAATAACTCGAACGACACCAGCCATGCACTACGCAATCCACGAAGGCACCTTCGAACTGCCGGACGCGGCGCTCGACCGCACCGTCAACATCCTGATGATGAACGTCGGCCCCGGCGGCCTCAACCTCGTGATCGCCCGCGGGCGGTTTCGCGACGGCGAGAATCTCGACGCATTCGTCGCGCGCGAATGGGAAGTGGCGTCGCGCGATGCGCGGATGCTCACCGAGAAGGCGCGCCGGCCGATCGTGGTCGGCGGGCGCGCGGGCATCCAGATCGATTCCACGCACGAACGGGACGGCCGGCTCTGGCATCAGATGCAGACCATGTTCCCATCGGACGACGCCGGCCGCGTGCTCGTGATGACGCTGACCAGCGCGGCGCCGCTGACCGACGAACAGCAGGCGATCGCCGACCGCATGCTTGCCAGTTTCCAGCCGCGCGCGGCTCGGCCGACCCTGCTCGGGCCGGGTGACGCGTCGTGAGCGCGGAACACTTCGCCGCCGCCCGCTTCGAAGACCCGATCCAGCACACGTCGTTCTGGGGCGAGCTTGCCGGCACGGTCGGGTCGGTGATCGGCGGTGCCGTCGTCGGCGCGTTGGTGGCCGAGGCGATGGAGGGGCTGGTGTTCGTCGGCCTCGCCGCGCTCGAAATCGGCACGGCCGGGCTGGCGACGCCGCTCGTGATTGCGATCGGCGTGGGCGTCGCGGTGGGATCCGGCGCGCTGATGGAAGCGAGCGGCATGAACGAAGCCATCGACGACGGCGCGAAGGCGCTGGCCGATTCGATCGCGCCGCCCGAGATCAAGGGCAAGATCGCGAGCGGCTCCGGCAACGTGTACGTCAACGACAAGCCGGCGGCGCGGGCCGCGCAGCCGGGGGATCTCGACACCGTTGCGTGCACGGATCATCCTGGGCCGCAGATGATTGCCGATGGGTCGGGGAGCGTTTATATCAACGATCAGCCGGCCGCGCGCGTCGGCGACAAGACGACTTGCGACGGGACGATCGCCGAAGGCTCCGATAACGTTTTCATCGGCGGCGGCACGCAGCGCGTGCGGGACGTCAAGTCGGCGACGCGGCTCGGCTGGCTCGGCGCCGCGCTGGGGATTGCGCTGGCGGTTTGCGGCCGCGGCAAGATGAGCTGGGGGCAGTTCCTGAAGAGCAAGGTGCCGTGTATCGCGATGAATTTCGCGGCGAGTGCGTTCGGGACGTGGCTCGGCAGTCTGGCGAGACCTTCGGCCGGCCATCCGGTGAACGTCATCACCGGCGGCAAGGTTCTCGACGGCACGGACGACACCGACTTCGCTTTGCCCGGGCCGCTGCCGATCGTGTGGCGGCGTTTTTACAGCAGCCATGACGATCGTGCGGACAGCCTGTTCGGCACCGGCTGGAGCGTGCCGATCAGCGTCGAGCTGCGGATTGCGCGCGAGCACGGCGAGGTCACGTCGATCACGTATTGGGATGAGCAGGGGCGCGATATCGAATTTCCGGCCGTGCCGCCGGGTGAGAGTCATTTCAGCGTGCCTGAAGGCATCTATCTGATCTGTACCGCCGGCGGTCACTATGTGGTCGAAACGGTCGACGGTCTGTATCGCGATTTCGGCCGTGCGCGCAGCGATGCGGACAGCGAGACGCTCAAGCTGTGGCGTCTCGAGGATCGCAACGGCAACTGGATCGAGGTGGAGCAGGAAGCGGCCGATGACGTCGTGCGGCCCGGGCTGCTGCGTGATAGCGCGGGTCGTTTGTTGACGCTTGTCTACGATTCGTCGCACCCCCGACGCATCGCCGCGATCGAGCTGACGCGTGGTGTGGACGGCGAACGCCCCGATACGCTCGTGTGTTACACGTACAACGACGCCGGCGAACTGGTGGCCGTGACCGATCGCAGCGGCCACGTCGGGCGACGGTTCGGCTACGAGCGCGGACTGATGGTGCAGCACACGTTGCGCGGCGGCTTGACGTGCTTTTATGCGTGGCAGGGCGTCGGCCGCGACGCGCGTGTCGTGCGCCACTGGACCGACGACGGCGAAGCGTACACGTTCGATGCGGATCTCGTTCAGCGTTCGGTGACGATCGCCGACCAGATCGGGCGCGTCACGCAATGGACGTGGAACGAGGATCGGCAACCGACGAGTCATACCGACGCCGAAGGCCATGTGTGGCGGCTCGAGTGGAACGCGATGCGGCAATTGGTCAGTACGACCGATCCGGCCGGGAATACGACGCGCTTCGAATATGACGAGCGCGGGCGGCAGACGCAGCGTATCGATGCGCTCGGCCAGGTCGAGCGGACCGAGTGGAACGGGCACTACGATCTGCCCGTCGCTGAAACCGATCCGGCCAATGCGCGCTGGATCTATCGCTACGACGATCGCGGCAACCTGACGATGACGCGCGACCCTGCGGGTTTCGCGACCGAGTATTACCGGGACGATCGCGGGCTCGTTCATACGATTCGCGATGCGCGTGGCGGGTACAAGTTCCTCGAATGGAATGGTCGGGCGCAGTTGACGTCGTATACCGATTGTTCCGGCAAGGTCACGCGGTTCGCGTATGACGCACGTGGTGCGCTCGCGCGGGTGACGGACGCGGCCGGGCAGGCCACCGTGTATGAAACGGATGCGATGGGGCGCGTTACCGGGATCGGGACGGCTGACGGTGCGCGTCAGACGTTTCGATACGATGCGGCGGGGCGGCTCGTCGAGGTCGTTGATGCGAATCAGCGTCGGACGCGGTATGAACTCGATCCGCGTGGGTTGCTGTTGTCTCGCACGGATGCGGCGGATCGCGTGGTGCGGTTCGGTTACGACGATGCTTTCAGGCTTGCGAGCCTCACCAACGAAAATCGCGAGACATACCGTTTTCAGTATGAGCGGCGCGATCTGGTTTCCGCGCAGATCGGGCTCGATGGCCACAAGCGTACCTACGAGTACGACGTGTGCGGCCAGGGCACGATTGTCCGCGATGGACAGATCGAGACGCGATACGAGCGCGATGCGATCGGGCAGTTGACGGCGAAGCAAGCTCCGCATGAGCGTTGTGAATACCTGTATGACAAGGCCGGTCGAATCACATCGGCGGAGTTGTACGCGCTTGCCGCGCGTGGGCCGTCGCTGAAGAACCGGGTCAGCCTGAAATACGACGCGCGCGGTGAGGTCGTCGAGGAGTACACGCCGACTGGCTGGCTCGCGCACACTTACGATGAGCTTGGCAATCGCGTCAGCACGACGATTTCCGGCGAACGAACGATCGATTGGCTGCATTACGGGTCGGGGCATGTGCACCAGATTCGTTTCGATGGCGCCACGGTGGCCGATATCGAGCGGGATGACCTGCATCGCGAGATTCTACGAACGCAGGGCAAGCTGACGAGTCATTTCGGGTACGACGCGGTGGGGCGTCGGGCGCGGCACGCTGCGCAGCGAGGTACGGTGGGCGGCGAGTTGCTTGCGAAGCAGTGGCAATACGATGCAGCAGGCGACGTGATCCAGAAGCGCGATCAGCGCTACGGCACCACGAACTATCGGTATGACCCGACGGGGCGTATCGAGCAGGCCGTGGGGCCGGGATTGCCGTCGGAAGTGTTTCGCTGGGATGCGGCGGCCAACCTGGTGTCGAGCGATCACCCGGGCGGCTTTGTCGAGCACAACCGGCTCAAGATGTTCGAGGACAAGCGCTTCGAGTACGACTCGTATGGGCGGCTGGTTCGCAAGCTGAGCGGGCACGGGCCGGCCAAAGAGCTGATTCTTGAATACGACGATTGGAACCAGTTGAAGTCGGTCGTGACGAAGGACCGGCTCGGCATCGCGACGACGCACTTCGAATACGACGCGTTCGGGCGGCGGATCCGGAAGCTCAACGGCAGTTACGCGAGTACGGATTTCCTGTGGGACGGCATGCGGTTGGTGCAGGAGACGTATCACGATCGTCGTGGTGAGGAAGCGCTGACGTATTTGTACGAGTCCAATAGTTACGTGCCGCTTGCTCGGATCGATCAAGGGAAGGCGGCGGCTAATGATGCGGATGCACGGGATGCCGTCTACTACTTCCACAACGACGTTTCGGGGCTGCCGGAGGAACTGACTGACGCGGATGGCGAGCTGGTCTGGCAGGCACGCTACAAGGTGTGGGGCAATGCGGTGCAGGAGGAGTGGATTGCGCGGGTGCCGCAGCGGCCGACAGCCACGTGGGGCGAAGTGTCTGTGGTCGCGCCGACGCCGACACACGTACCGCGACCACAGAACCTGCGCTTCCAGGGGCAGTATCTGGATCGCGAGACCGGGTTGCACTACAACACTTTCCGGTTCTACGATCCGGACATCGGGCGATTCATTAATCCGGATCCGATTGGGGTGGTAGGAGGGGCTAACCTTTACCAATACGCCCCCAACCCTATAACCTGGATTGACCCCTGGGGGCTATCGTGCTCCAGTGACGCGAAGGAACTTGCACAAAATCTTGGAAACAGACCTAGCGCTGACTACCGGGCGCACCATATCGTAATGTCGAATTCGACTGATCCGAGAATGGTGGCGTTGCGAACCAAGATGGATAATCTCGGGATACCAATCAATGCGGGTGAAAATGGTGCTTGGCTGCCTAAAGACACTGGCTCGCGCCTAGCCGGCGACTTATCGACCGCCCATGCTGGGGAAGGTGTTCACAGTAACGCATACAAACAATACGTTTTTGATCATTTGGATAATGCAAATACGGTCCCCGATTTTCATGCTGGATTGGATAAAATAAGGACCGACCTTGAGAGCGGGAAGACTTTCCCCAGGAAAAGATAGGTGAGAAATGAAGAAAGACGATCTTGTTAAGCTGCTGCATGAAAGTGATGGAGCTTATTCAAAGTTTTTGAAGCACGCGAAAGAGAACACTAAATCAGAAGGGTGGGGAACTGGTGTCGGTGCCCCATTTTCTCTCGAGCCCTATCGTACTGAGATACTTGGAGTGAAGCCCGGCCGTATGTTGAAAGGCAAATCGGAGCCCGGACCCCGACGGTATTGTTATTCGTACGATGATCAAGGGCGAGTAATACATATGGTTGCGTATGGTAAATTGGGCGGTCCACCCGGAAACCAGGATTGGATGCGTTCCGATGATTTTTATCAATATTCAGAAAATTCTGCAACTCGGTACGTATATGGAAATACATTTAAAGAGAATCCCGATTCACAGGTGACTCGAGTTGTGCGATTGAACTATGTAAAGGGAAAGGTCTCTAGTGTATTTCAGCTTGAAAAACGAAATCTTGAGTATACGGAGACGAATTATTCATATGATGCTGATGGGAGTATTGTCGGGATAGTGGTTAAATGGCCGGAGGGGCGTTTTCCTGATCGAGTGTTATCGGTGGAGGGCGGCGGCGGTGATGTGAAGATTTTTGAAATTCGTGGCGAAAGAAAGATTCCCGTTTATCCGGAGCCTTAACGCGATCGGTGGTTGGGTTAACTTAAATAGAAGAAGCAGCGGTTTTCGTGCGGCAATTTGTCCCTCGCTCCCGCTGGAGGGAAGTTTCGAGAAAAGGGTGCCGGAGATATGCAATAAGAGCGAAACGGGGCGGTAGTCGATGATCCATATGGGTGCCGATGGCCGCGCTGGATCCTGCATGCCCCTAGTGAGAGGTCGGGCGATGAATAGGGATGAATTGATCGTACTGGTCGGAAGAATGAGAGAGTCAAATTATGCCTCCGACGAGGAGGCTGAAAATGACATTGAAATTTTGAATGCGAATGTGATTGATCCGAGTGCAATGGATTATATATTTCAGAAAAAGTGCGAGGATATGCCGCTGGAGGAAATTGTGGAGAAAATGCTTTCGTATAAACCGATGCAATTGTAAGTTGTGTTAAGAGCGGGGCGCGCGGAGGGCGATTCGTCCAATAACCAAGGGTGGTGTTTGAGTGTGACTCTTCTCGAATACGCGGACTTTTGTCGATCTGGCTGAAGGGGTTTGTGTTGATATTTGTGATTTATAGTCGAATAAAATGAATTCCATATGAGCTTGTGGGTAAAAGAGGTGTAACGGTTGGGGGGGCTCGTGCGAATTTATAATTCTCTGTTGGGGCTAACCGAAAATATCCAGTCGTTGCCAGAAAAAGACTGGATTTACGCAAATGTTGATTCCTGGCGGAGTGACCCAGAGCGGGCGAGGTTTTTCTACATCCCGTGGGATTACATTCAAGATCTGGATGATGATGAAATTTATGTGGACGACGAGGGCATGGAGATGCCGAAGTCAGTTGAGAAGTATAACTTGAGATGTTGGATGTTGGTGAATCAGCTGAGCCATATTTTAAAAAACAAGATCGATGAAAATGATAATGTCAGGTGGTTTATTGATGAGATAAATTATTATCGTGAAAATGATGAATTTAGGACTTAAATTTTAACATCGAGAAATTTGCAATACTGCTTGATTATTCGGTTCGAGCAGTCATATGACATTCTTTCGCGTTGATCGGTCGCGAGCGAAAATAGATTAAAATGGATGGCTGATCAGGTAGTCTCGGTAAGTTGGTTTCAATGCTTGTATTGCCGGGGCGACGAGGCTTGTGTATACCATTTACTGGTTCATGGCACGCGATCCGACTGGGTCGTGCGGCGGTCGAATTTTATCGCTATGCCATGAATCCACGTATGTGGACCACTACATTTGGTTGCGCGCTTCACCAAACTGCGATGACTCTCTACACGCTCGACGGGCAATGAGATTATGGGGGCACTATTTAAAGAGGGAGTGCTGCAAGTGGGATTGGTAAGGCTTATGGTCCATCTATTTCTAGGCCAATAAATATAAATGATTTCTAAGCGTGGTCGTTGCTTGAGCGTTGTTCTTCTGGAAGATATTGATTTTCTTGGTCTGGTTGAAAAAATCGAAAATGCATTTGGTGCGCGTCTTTCGGTGAAGGATAAAAAGGGGCGTTGTATCGCAGATTGGGATGGCGATGATTTTTCTATCGAGGTCGTTGATCGGGTTGATCGACTTGCTGATTTTTTGTCTGATGGAAATCACATTGTTGATGTTTTTATCGAGTCGGATGAGAATTTCAATGAAAAATTTGAGGGTAAAATAAAATCCATCTTCAAAAATGGTGGGGTTGCGTGGGGTCGTGCGGTATGGTCGCAAGTTAGTCGAGATGAAAGTTTGCGAGAGATATATCCTGATTCGGATTGATTTTCAATTGCGAGTGTTGACGGGGTTTTCTATTGCGACGTCATTCATTGCCGATTTTTGAGAAGCAGATGAGGCTGTCGCACAATAGCGCTCCGTTGTCCGGTTGTGGGATTTCGCTCGATGATGGCAAGCGTGGACACCCGTGTGACAAGGCTGGCCGAATCACATCGGCCGTGTTGTACGCGTTTCACGTGTTGAAACATTGAGGTGTGTAGATGGACGTTGAACTGAAAAAGAAGTTTGAGAAGAGATTGCAAGAGGTTCTCAAGGGAAATATAAATGAGATCGGCGTCAAGGTGTCGAGAGGTGAAATTATTGTCGACCGCGAAGGGGCGGGTAGTGGGCGAATCGGATTCAGGTTTCTAAGAAATGCAAACGGGTATATTCTTTCTGCTGCTGCTGATTCTCCTCGTCTTCAGGATTTCTATGTAGGCAGTAATCCTCCATACAAGTCAAAGATTCCGACGGGGTTGGTTCTGGCGATGAATACATCTATGGAAGCGGTAAAATCATTTTCGCCGAGTGTCGGCGGGGTGGTTGATTTGCCGCGGAATGAGGTGGAGATGGAATCGACGTGTCGATGGATATGTGAAAAAGTGGTGGGTATTTACTTGCCGAGAGTGGTAAATGCGGTGGAGGTTAATTCGGGGTTGATTAAGGATGTAATGGACAACCCGAACTACTACTCGTACCCATTTTTGACTATCGTTTTCGCGGCGAAGAAGAATGGTGTCGGTCAAGATGGACTGGATGTCGAGTATTTGCTGGGTAAAAATGTGTCCGGGAATAAGTCGTTTGATCGAAGTATTTTGAAGGCTTATCTTTAAAGGTGGCGATTTGCTTGGGGTCGCCTTGGTGTCAAAAAATAAAAATTACGCAGAATTTCCGCTTGACTCTTGTGGGGTGTTCGATGAATTAAAATTTTCTTCGGATGTATCACGTCCGCGAACAGTGTATTTGCGAGTTGACCTTTGAGGTGGGAAGAAAGATAAACTGCTCTTGCTGCAGTAGGTGTAGATGATGAACTGATCTGGCAGCCTCAGCGCATTCTGGAGGGATATCAGTCAATTATGGGAAAATTGAATGTTATTGTCGAGAAGATGAAGGCGGATTGGTCTGTGGCGAGAAGGGCTTTTCATTTTGGAAGGGAATGTCATTTTTTTCTGAGATCTGATTTTGCTGATTCGGTTGCGCTTGATTCGACGATTCGGGGTATTCCGGACTCCGCGTCCGAGCTCGCGAAATTTTGGAAAATATCCGAGCGGGCAGATTTATTCAAAGATGTTGGGTACGGGCAGTGGGGCGTTCAGGTATTGTCGCCTCAAGAGGCCATCGATGAAACTGCGAGGCAAAGGGGAAGAAGGGCGCGAGAGTTTCTGAATGGTGATGTTGTTTTTGCTCGTTTTTACGGGGATTCAGAATTATTGTTGATGGATCCTGCTGGTGCGGTTTGCGTTGCTTTGCCTTTGGATAGTCGATGTGACTGGCCGAAGGTCGCGGATTCGTTTGCGGATTTTTTGGAAAAATTGATAGATTCTCAGGGAGCGAAATATTGGGAGCCACCGGAGAAAAGTCGCTAGTCTAGGAGTGGCGATCCGGCATGTTTGGCAGTTCGAGGGGATTGTGAGGCGGCAGTCGGGGAGTAGTGCAATCGATCCGGTTGGGAACGCGACGCACTTCGAGCATGGTTCGTATGGGTCACTCGTTCGTAAGGTGAGTGAGCATGGGGCCTGCCAATGAGCTGGATCTCGAATACAACATTCGAAACCAGCTTAACACCGGCGTGACGAAGGACTATCTTGCCGTCAGACAACGCACTTCGAATTTGCGGCGTGAACTTGGGATGCGACAACGCGTTCCAGGTCCCGAGACGGGCGTTGTGACCGCACCCGCATGGAACGAAACGCAGCCAGGGAATCGACTAACCATGCATCGGGGCGCAAAACGTGCGTTTCCAGGGACAATATTTGTATGGTGAGACCGGGGCTGCACTACACACTTTCCGATTGTGTAGCTCGGACATCGGCTATTTCATCAATCTGGTTCCGTCACGTCTGCATGACCAACGACGTCAACTGCGCCGCCCGCGTCACTTCCGTCTTCGCATAGATCGACTTGATCTGCGAGCGGATCGTGCCGATCGACACGCCGCGCAGCTCGGCGCATTCCTGCGGCGAGCGTCCGTCGCAGCACAGCAGCACCGCGAGATCGGCTTCGGCCGACGACAGTCCGTAGAACACGCGCAGCCGCTGCGCGCGTGCCGCCGGCGAACGCAGGTCGGCTGCCGTCATCAATGTCGCGACGCCGGGCCGCTCGCGCACGAGGCGTGACTGTTCGGGCACCGGTATCAGCGCAAGCGGTAGCGGTTCGCCCGTCGCACGGCGCAGCAACAGCCCACCGCGCGCGAACGCGTGCCGCCATTGCGCATCGTCGACGCAGCCTTCCGGTGCGAAGCGCCCGTTCGCGATCCGCAGCGCAGGTTCCGCCGCGATCAGTTGATCGGCTGCGCGATTCGTATAGCGGAGTTCGCGTTGCGCGCCGAGCAAGAACACCGGCACCGGAAGCGCATCGAGCGCCGATTCCGCGGCGGCCACGCGTGCTTCGAGTTCGCCGATGCGTGCCTCGATCCGCAACGCGCGGCTGATGTGTGCGCCCATGCTTTCGATCGCGACGCGCTGTGCGTCCGACAGGCCCTGCGATTCGGGGCCGCTCTGTACGCTGAGGAATGCGCCGGTGTGCTCACCGCGATGGATATACAGGCCGGCGATGCTGCCGATCCCGTATGGTTTCAGGAATTCCTGGTAGAACACGCAGTGGTCGCGCTGTGGGCGGGACAGTTGCTTGGCGTCCTCGAACCAGCGACCAGTCGGCCAGTTGCCGGCGATCGGTACGACCGGGTCATACAGATAGAACTCGGTGTTGTATGCGCGGCGGCAATCGGCAACCCACGGCTCGTCGTCGCCCGCAGCCCGGTCGATGACCGGCACTCCCGCCGCGTCGTCGAACGACAGCAGCGTGGCCATACGCACGCCTACCGACGATCGCAAGCCGTCGAGTACGACTTCCCATCTCTGATCGCCCAGTGCTGCAGCGTAGATGTCATCGAGCAATGCCGATGGAATCAACTCGTTCCGTTGCATTTGGCTACCCCGCGCGATGCGTTCTTTTTGACAGCCTTTCGGGCATATTACTCATTCTTGTACGAGGTTCAATATGCGGGCAGCGCTTTCTGCTCGAAGCATGTTGCTTCAGGGGTGCTTCTCGTCAGACGTAATGGCGATTCTCAATGTTTTCCTGCCGTTCTTTTGCATACAGGACAAAGCAGCGGCATCACCGGACGAATCAGACATTGCATTTTTTCATCCCCAATCTGGGGGATGAAATCCGATCCAAACATTGCTGAAATCTAGCCCAATGCACGGGGGAACGGAATGGAGTTGACCCTGTACTTCCGGACACCGCATCACCCTTAGGTTGAGGTGCTCATCGCCTACCTGGCCCCCCGTTGAGAGCGCAATTCAAGGTGCTGCTCGTTGTAAGGTTGACGGGTGATGGTCAGATTCCTCGCTGCTATCACAGCGTCCGGCCTGGGCATAAAGGCGACGTAGTCGCGCTTCATCGAATCTCCCGAGCGCGAGCAAGGCACGGTCGTGGGCTTTGGCGGTCAAAGGCAAACTTCTGGCGCTTGCTGTTAAGAAAACCACATAACATGTGTTGGTTGCATTTTCCACACGTTTGCTTGGAGCCTGAGGTTTCCTATGGAACGACGCGTGTTTCTCTCGGTTCTAGGTTCGGCTGCACTCGCGAACAGTTTGCCTGCCTTTGCACAGGCCGATAGATTTGAAACACTGCTTCATCAAATCCAGAATGACCCGGAAATGGTTGAGCAAAGTTGGATCTATCGCGATAAGACGGGGGCTCGCGGCGTACCTCATGGTAAACCCTCTAAGCGGCTATTGAGCCAGCGGTCGATCGATCTGATTGTTGCCTGCGAGGTCGCGAGCGAGGCGGTCTACAAAGCAAAGTATCAACGACCGATCTGGCCAAAGGGGCAGTCAGGCGTGACTATCGGAGTCGGCTACGACCTGCAGTCCGCAAACGCAGCCATCATCGATCGTGACTGGCCGATGCTCAGCGTGGACGACCGCGCGCTTCTGACAAGCGTGGCTGCACTCAAGGGGCCCGCCGCAAAGGCAGCTTTGCCGCGTGTGCAATCTGTCGAGATTTCTTGGTCGGACGCCTACACGCAGTTTCTCGCTTTCCTGCGATACCCCACCAAACAGACGGAAGACGCTTTTCCAAACTGCGGAATGTTATCCGACGATAGCTTCGGGGCACTCGTTTCGCTGGTTTACAACCGAGGGCCGTCGACGCATAACAACAAATCTCGGAAAGAGATGTACGAGATCAAGCAATTGATGGCAGCCGAGCAATTCGATAAAGTACCCGATCGAATTCGTGCAATGAAGCACCTCTGGCCGGGCCCCGACCAACGGGGATTACCCATTCGTCGTGAAGCAGAGGCCGCCTTGTTTGAGCGAGGGCGCCGTGCCTGAGGCCACTGCAATGATCACAGTCGCACAACCGGCACTGCGAAACAACAGTTGGCGAGTCCGATTCGGCCGAGTATTGTTGTTGATTGCAACGTCAATTGCATGCTGCGCGGCCTGCGGTCAAACACCGGTCCGCATTGCATTAGTTATTGGCAATACCCACTATAACCCGAATCCCTCTCTGCCAAACGCATTATCAGACGCGCAAAAGCTGGCTGAACAATTAAGGCGACAGGGCTTTACCTTGCAGCCGAACAGTTACGATCTCGACCGCCCCACTTTAACCAACGTGATCGCTGCATTCGGGAAGCGACTGCGTGCGGCTGGAGACAACGCGGTAGGCTTTTTCTACTATGCTGGCCACGCTGCTCAGGATGAATTCGGCAACAACTATCTGCTGCCGCTCACATCCAAGGCGCGAACTCCCGCCCAAGTTCGCAACGAAGGCACTCCGTTGCAGCCACTGCTGAAGGACATGGAGGAGGCCGGCAACCCAATCAACATCGTTGTGCTCGATGCGTGTCGCCAATGGTATCCGTCTAATACGCCACGAGATCCAAAGGGACTGCACGACATGGGTCGCCGTGGCAGCACGCTCATCGCCTATGCGACACGCGCTGGCGATATCGCTGACGAAGGCGCTTCGCTGGAGAGTAGTCCGTTCTCAGGTCGCTTGATTGAAGCAATAGCACGACATCCGAACGACCCGATAGTCCTGCTCTTTGACGACGTGAAGACGCTTGTTTCCAACGACACAGGCGGTGAACAACTCCCGCTCGTGGTTAACGGTCTCACTGCGTCAGGCCGCTGGAGCTTCGCCAGCGGCGAGTTCAATGGTGTGCCGGACAAACCTGAGCCGGTCGGAACGCCCGACAAAGTCACTCCTTTCCTGGAGGGCCTCGACCGTGCAAAGCTAGTGCACTTCTTCCGTGGCAGAGAATATTTTGCCGACGCGCTCCTCAAACACCGCGACGTCTTGGCCAAATACGAGATTAATACCCCGATCCGACTTGCCTACTTTTTAGGCGCCATCGGTTACGAGACCGGGGGATTTAGAGCCAAGGAGGATAGGCTTACATATTCTGCCGCAGCTTTGCGTAAGGACTGGCCTCGCCAAGTGACATCTGACGAAATGGCAAGAAGCCTCGTTGGTAAGCCCGAAGCCATCGCCAACGTGATCTACGGAGGCAGAAGCGACTTGGGGAACGGGCCACCAGGAAGCGGAGATGGCTGGCGATATCGTGGCCGCAACATATACGGCCTCCTTGTTGTCGGTCGGTACAACTACAAACGTTTCGGCGAAATGGTCGGCGTTGATCTACTCAATTCGCCAGACTTGGTCAATGATCCAGACATTGGATTGGCGGTCTCCGCGGCCATCTGGCACGCATACAATGTCAACCCGGCTGCTGACGCCGGAGACTTGGAACAGATCGCGCGAAGGTTACGCACCCCATTCAATCCCAAGGATACTGGCGAGCGGAACTGGTGGGTTAGCCAGGCTAAGACCGCTGTCAATTAGCAGGCGATGGGGCGGGGGCTTCGGCACTCCGCTCTGCCTCTCCATCAATCGCTGACCGCGTTCTCGTATGGAAGATCGTTCTACAGACCGCCATGCCCTGCCGATGCCTTTAGTCTCGGATGCGGTCGATCTACTACAACGCGGACTAGGACAATGACAGTCCGATATCCGATCTATCTCCTAACCGTCGGCATGAGAGCTGGGCGTGTGTTGGAGCAAACACTTCCTGCGGCCGCTTGCCAACCATCCTGGACCACTCATGCCATGAGTGATCAATGGCTGCGAAGAGGCGACACGACCTTTGACTTGGAGTCGACAACGGTAGATTACAGTCCGACGACGAACTTCCGAGTTCGGCCAAAAGCGGCCTCCGGCGATCATTCCACGACCGATGTTTCGCGTGGCAAAAGTGGCCCCTTGATCGTGCGAGACGCCACTGGGGACTCAGAACGGAGTATTCTAGGCGTGGGCCAACGTGATTTTCCGCTTTGGCTGGCAGAAATGTGGCTTTCACGCCATGCCGCGTAGAAGTAGATTTTTTGATTAAAACTTAATCGTTTATGCATTGACGGAGAACTCAATGCCAGACCAATATCCCTTCATCGTATCCAATAATAAAATTGAGCCAATTCTAAGTAGAATTCGCACAGCCGCAAAACCGGAAAAATTGTCACAGGAACTTCTCGCAACGTGGGGATTTACCGCATCAAATGATAGGGCAATGCCGCGGGTATTAAAGGCGCTAGGCTTTTTAACTGAAAATGGTGTGCCGACGGCTTATTACGACCGTCTCCGGGATCCTTCGGACTGGAAGCGAGTTTTGGGAGAGCGTGTTCGTGAAACTTACGCCGATCTGTTTGCAATTGATTCGAATATTCAATCGGCAAGCGAGGCAGAGGTAAAGGGGGCTATTAGCCGCATTACTGGAAAGGACGAAGAGGCTGTTAAGCGATATTATTCGACATTCAAGACTCTCGCTAGGCTGGCTGATTTTAGCGAGAGACCTGACCCAGCGCCGATCGTAAAAGAGGCGAATAACTCCTCTTCCTCAACAGCATTACCAGAAAAAACAACCGAGGCTGCGCCTCCCGCAGCGCCAGCATCGCATCGAAAAACTGAATATCATTACAATATACAGATTCATCTGCCGGTCACGACCGACATCACGGTTTATAACGCAATTTTTAAAAGCCTTCGTGATAATTTGGGGGTGTAGTCGATGCGGCAATTCGTTTTCAATGCACTGCTCGCGGAGAATTCGCTCGCTCAATTGGCGAGTGAAGGTATTGCGATTCGCGGCACCGCTACACCTCCGGTCATTACGGTCGACGAATTCGGTTTCAGCCCGCGCATCGTTTACGATGCAAAAAAAATGTCGTCGGTCTTTACGGCTTTTTTTTGCATTGAGAATTCAGCTCGAGATCTAATAGCCGAACGTCTTCTATCGCGCAAGGGTTTGGATTGGTGGGGTTGTGCGGTGCCAGCAAAGATTCGAGCGGCCGTTGAAAAACTTAAGGAAAAAGAGGCTGCGAATAAATATCATGCAGCCAGATCGGCTGCGTTAATTGGTTATACGCTTTTTGGAAATCTAGGTCAGATTATTATCGCGAACTGGGATGATTTTTCTGACTTGTTTCCGGATCAGGCATGGGTTATGTCGAGATTTAATGATCTGGAAATGTCTAGAAATATAATTATGCATACAGGAACACTGCCGCAGATCGAGGTTGATCGGATAGAGAGTATTTTGCGAGATTGGAATCGTCAGGTTGGCTGATGAATTGATATACTTAAAAATAGGCTTTGACTTCAGACGTTCGATTGGAGCGGCGTGACAGTCGGCTCTGGGTCGATCTGCGCCGGGCGGCGGCCGGCCGAGTTCGGCCAGAAGCCGCCACTAGTCAATGGAAAAACAGTCACTCAAGTTCAGTTACTAAGTTTTCAGTTAGTAACTTCACTTGAGGCGCGCGCTAAGACATTGATTTTTCGACGGTTCCGATGTCACCATATTGGTACTACAAACCGAAATCTTAGTACGTTGCATCGCGATTAGAGGATAGATGGCTTGGCTATCTCACGGCGAGAAAACTCTGACGCCATGAGATACAGAAACTGTTGCGGCTGCCCGGATATAAAGTCCTGAATTCGAGGACCGAAGGCACCGTCATTGATCGCGGGGAAATGGTGCGGTCGGTACCTCGTAATTGATCCCAAATAGTACGCGAGGATATAAGTCGAGAGTAGTTGCGGCAATGTTTGAGCGTCTTCTGCAGCCGGTCGAAGGTAAACGTAGTGCCTCCTGTACGGCGGAACTGACGAAACGGTGGTCCAGAGAATCCCCTGAATTGAGTGGAACAGAGATTCAAGAGAGTTCGCATATTTCGTGTTCGGGCAGACGACTGGTGTGATTTGTTGAATGCAGATCAGTTCCCGGCCGGAAGCATCGGTCTCGCTGCATGCGACCTGGGTAAACGCATTTTGCAGCTTTGACTCGGCGAGTAGTCGGGTAATGCTTACGCCGATTCGGGAAAGGTCGTCTGTAACGAAGTACAAATTCAGCCAGAGCTGGCGTGTGTTTTTGTTGAGGTAAGTGCGGATATCGTGGACTGCAATGAACCGTTCTTTCTTGCCCGCGGCAGATGCCCACAACCTGTGACCGGGAAGAATTTGTGGCAGGAGAGTCGGCACATCGAAGTCCTGATTCACAGCAAGGCCAGCACCCGTGAGCGCTAGCATGAACTCCGAAAAATTCTGCAAGTTGCCTTGAGCATTAGGACTGGGGAACGTGCGCAGGAAAGCGTCGGTGAGTTCGCGGTTGCTTGGAGCGCGAAGCATCTCTGAGATGCCGTGCTGGGCCTTATTAAACGTTTGTTGCGTTCCGCGAGTCAGGCAGAACGCCTTCACAAGGTTCATGAAGCAGTAGTAGAGCGTTAGCGGCCGAGCCGACACCCGCCGGGCATCCACTGCGCCTTCAAAGAAATCACGTGCTTGGTTCATGCATGCAAGAGCTTCAGGGCGAGCAACCACCGGGCATGTAGTCTTGATGGCTTGGTCAATGATGGCCCACGGATCAAGCGAGAAGAGCAATGATTGCAGGCTTGCATTACCTCTGGCCCCGAGCTTTGTTGGCCAAAAACTGAACGGAATCAGTTTTCCGTTGACTCGAAGCCGTTCGCCTACTCGCGCAGCAGGAAGCGCCATAAGTTGGATTGCCCTTATACATGAATGGAACTCGGCTTATGTTGCCGAGCGAATTTAGCAGCGTTCTGAACGTTCGGCACAAAGTCGGGCGAATAATAGATTGAACATCTGCGGCTTGCTTTCGCGGTGCCGGCCTGTCATTGAACGCATCCATTCTAGCGGGAACGACCACTGTTGGCAGTCAACGCGTCTGGCTGCTATGGGTCGGCTACGGTCCCCGCGTCGGGCGGCAGCCGGCCACAAGCAGACCTTCGCCTGGAGTGTGGTTGAGACTTTCAGATGGCGGCTTCGCTCAACAAGCGGTAATTCGGCCTCGGTAAGCCAGCGTCATGTCGCCTCTCTCCCTGATCTGCTGTTCGCTGTCCATTCGATTAATGTCGGCTGTCTCGCCGTTAGCGGACGGGACGAGCTAGGATGCGCAAACGCGGTGGGATCTCCTCGAGTAATACTGGGAATATAACTATGTGGCGAAAACGTTTCGGGATTGGTCGCGGACGCAGTGATGGCGATAGACATTCGAGAGTCTCTATCCCGATGCCCGTGCCGGCGCTTCACACTTCGACGTCAGCGCTCCGCCCCTCCGGCGGGGCTGGCGATCCGATCGGTGTCGCTGCGCGATGACCGGACCGCTTGTCCGTCTGTCCGCGTGGCGTGCTCGTCGCCGTGCGAGGCTCGCTGCGGAGGCCGCAAGAACCGAACGGCCGGACGGCGGGATCGGTGCGGAGGCGCCGATCCGGACTGCGTCCGAGGATCGCCTGAGGAGGGCGGACTTCGCAGGCCGCATAGCCGGCGTGCTCTCGGAACTCAGTCTGCGCGAAGGCAGGGTGTTCGCAATCCGAGGTGGGTGGGGCTTCGGCAAGTCCTCACTTAAGAATCTAATCACCGAGCGACTCGATGCCAAGAGTGACGGGGCCGACTGGCTTGACTTCAATCCCTGGCAGTGGGGCGACGGCGATGCGATCGCCCGCGCCCTCTTCGGCCAGATTGCGGATCGTCTGGGGGGCGAACATTCGAAGGCAGCGCTCGCCCGCGCCGAAGCGCTTCGACGGTACGGCGCGATCCTTACAGGGGCCAGCGCGCCGCTAAAAAAGGCCGGCGGCTCAAGTCATATAATTTCGACAGTGCTGACGAACGCCTCGGTGATCGCCGTCGCCTCGGCAATAGGCTTCGACCTCCCGACGGCAGCGAAGGTGGCAACTGGCCTCGCCATCCTCTCGATCGGCACGCCCCTGCTGGGTCGAGCGCTGTCGCATCTGTGACGTGATCGCGGCAGCGAACCGCTCGACAAGGTGCGCGATGCGCTGGAGGTTCGTCTTCGCGAACTCGACCGGCCGCTGGTTGTCTTCGTCGACGACATCGACCGGCTCGAGCCCGAGCAGATCAGGATGCTCCTCCGGCAGGTGAAGGCAAACGCCAACCTGCCCAACATCGTCTTTGTCCTCCTGTTCCAGCCCAGCATCATAGAGCGTGCGCTCGATCCGGTCGCAGACGGTGACGGTCGCGCTTTTCTCGAAAAGGTCGTGCAGGCTAGCTTCGACCTACCGGCGGTCCCGGTATCGATTGTGCATCATATATTCGGGGAAGAGCTCTCCGAGCTGGCGGGACCGTACGCAACGGAGGCGAATGGGTTCTCGCAGACGCGTTGGGGTAACGCGTTCGTCGGCTGCATCCAGCCGCTATTGCGCAACATGCGCGACGCGCGCCGATTGATCTCGTCCATCGCCGTGCACTTACCGTTGCATGCGGCCGGCGACGTATTTGAGGTGAATATTGTCGACTTCCTTCTTCTGGAGGCGCTCCGGGTCTTCGAACCGGACCTCCATGAGGCGCTGTTCCGAGAGAGGGAGCTGGTCCTCCAGGAGGGTCGGTTCCCGGGCTATGGTCGGCGGGATGAGGACAGGACAGCGGCCGAGCGACTTCTCGAGCTCGTGCCGGAGGAGCGCCGCGTCATCGCCCGGGACGCGCTCAAGGACCTCTTTCCGCCTCTCGAATGGGCATACGGGGGCACGAACTACGCAGAGGGCTCCCATCTCAAGTGGCTGACAGCCAAGCGGGTGTGCTCCCGGCGCTACTTCCCGCGTTACTTCGAACTCCAGACAGCGGCCGGCGAAATGTCGGAGCGTCGCTTCGTCGCGTTCCTCGACGCGACTGCGACGGAGGACGGGCTAGCTGCCGCGATCGCCGATGTCGAGACCGATGGCTTGCTGCCCTCGCTCGTCGCGAGGTTCGACGAGTCCGTCGACCGCCTTCCGGTCGAAAACGCCGCCGTGCTGCTTCCCGCGATGTTCGGGATCGCCCAGAAGCTCGCAGGCCTGCGCGCCGGCGACCCCTTCGATTCGCCCTGGCTTTCAGCATGGCGAGCGACAAGCTGGTTCCTAAAACGGGTGCCGGAAGGTATGCGAGGTGATCTGGCGCTTGAGGCGCTCCGCCAGACCAAGGCGCTGTCAATTGCTGCGATCTTGATTCATCTTAACGATCCCGCCGATCGGAAGGAGGGGGAGAACGACGCCTTCGATCCGGCGCTCGACACCGATACCGTCGAGGCAATGAAAGCCGAATGGCTGCGGTTGATGAGGAGCCGCGCCGCGGACGTCGACGTGCTGATCGCCGAACCGGATCTCATGTCCTATTTGTACCGATGGAGGGACTACGCTGGTTCATTGGACGAACCCCGCGAGTGGATGGTCGAGGCGATCCGGACCGACGAGGGCTTCGCAAGGATGGCCACACGCATGATGAACCGGGGCACGGTCCACGCGTGGGGTGACAGGGTCTCTGCACCGCACAACACATTCAACAAACAGACGATCGACGACTTCGTCGGCATTGACGTGGCCAAGGTCAGGTGCGACGCGATCGATCCCGCAGAATTCCCCGAGCACGAGGAGGCCCTGCGAACGCTGCGTCGCTCTGTTGATATGTGGCTTGGACTAAGAGAGCGCGACCCATTCGATTTCTAATCGGGTGGCCCATGTCTAGGCCGAGTTGACCAGAAAGGTGCTGTCATGCGCCAGAAAGCGGTCGTACTTATGGTCCCGTCGACCAATCGATGTTGAAACTCAAATGCTTCTCCTAAATGTCGAAGGGGCCATTGAATTCACTGGGCGGCCAGTGTCCGTATAGGACGGCCTTCAGCCAACCGATGTGGTCGATGGAACGGCCGTTGTACTTTGGAAGCAACCGCTGCAGTCGTGCCGGGGCAGATGTCGGCTTCGGGTCGATTGCGGACTGTGGAGGCTGTAGAAAAGAACGTTCCCGGCAAGCAATTTCTTTATGTCGATAAGTCAGAGGAGACGGAGCAGCAGTCGCTTCTGTATCGAACTGTGATCATGTTGTGAGTGATACCAATTCATTCGAACTGTTTCAAATGATCGTGTCCCGAGTCGATCAACGTCCGCGTCAGTTTGCTTTTCCTTCCGCATCTGCGCATGCAATGGCGCGGCCCGCGCAGGCAAAATTGCGTTCCTATGCCTAACGGCTAACGTTCGAGCAAGTCGCAAATATTGGGCGTTAGCGATGGTCTAATACGCAATGTCCAATGATGATCGCGCGTGCATCGCGCGCGCGAATGGGCACAACGTAACCGGTAAGCCCTATCGAAACATCGCTTTCATCGGGGCAAAAACAAAGGAGGAATCCCGACCATAAAAACGCCGCAGTAAACGAGCGCGGGCCGCAAGTGCTACCAACACTCACGACCCGCTAACCAAAGCCAACTACCAAGGAGTTGCCCATGGCTAAGCCGAATCATAAAGCACGACCACCGAAGACGGAGCGTTTCGTCACGATCCAGGAAATGTGGGGTACCCCGAAAACGGACGTCAAGCCGGAGAAGTTCTACCCGTACATGAAGATTGGTGGAATGTGGCTGATCGAAGATGCGTGTTTTGTACCCGGCCAGAAGGCACGGATTGATATTGAGCCTGGCAGGCTGATCATCACGAAACTGTAAAAGGCAACGCCGCAAGACGCGGCCGCGCTGCGCGATGTCGCGCAGCGCGCCGGGCAGGGTAGCCGCCATCGGCCGCCCCCAATGCATCACCAGGCAATATTGCACGACGACCGCGACGTTCCCGCGCCACCTGTAGCTGTGCAATGCGTGCCGGCGCCGTTGTCATAGAACGTCCGTGTCTCCGGTTGCGGCACTGACGGATCAAACGGATTCGGCGTACCGTGCGGCCCGCGCGCGGCATCGTAAGTCCGCGTTGGCGCATACGATCCGCCGCTGCCGACAGGTCGCGAACCATTCGCCCGCAGGTATTCGTCCCAGTTCTGCGCGCGCTGTTCATATTCGGGCAAAGCGCGCCCGAGGCTGTCGCTCCCGCCTGCGCCGAGCGCAACGCGATTCGCGGGCAATACGAAATCGGATTCGGGTACGGACGCAGTGTGCGATTCGAGCGTATCGCCTGACACACGCACCGGCCGCGTATCAGGCGTATCGAACGGGCTGCGTTCAGCCGGCGCAGCGTACTTTACGCGTCGGGTTGCGCGTGCCGAGCGCCCATCATCGCGAGCCACGGCCTGACGTTCCGAACGAAACACGTTGGCACCGCCCGAACGATCGACGAGCGAATCGCGGCCCGAGGCGTCGACGGTAGAAACAGAAAGCGCACAAGCAAGCGCGGCAGCGGAAGAAAGACGGAAGGGATGATTCATATGCGATCCGAAGCAGGTGATGTGCATTGAAAAAACGGCAGATCACTGGCTGGCGAGACTGAACGACGGACGGGCGTTGAAGCGGCCCTGAAGCGACGGCGAAGCGCGGCGGGCGCGGTTCGCGGGAAGGCTGGCTGGATTGCAGAGGCGAGTTCGCATTATTTCATAAAAATAACAACCAGCTTTCGTGAGTGCCGTAAACGTCAGCATATGGAAGGATTAACCGATCCACCCCGCCGCCCCGCGTTGGTGCGCGCCCACGCAATCCTCAGTCGATTGATTTAAAACACACCGACCCCTAAAAACAAAAAATCTCGCGATCCACGATCACAGATCGCCGCAAAGCCCCATCCATCAAGCTACAACCCCAAACCTCCACCCAAAATCGCAACCCAATTGCACCCACCGCAAACGTTCTCCGCCCGCCCGAGTTGCTCCCAAATCGCCACCTCTCCCCACCCAAGTTTCTCCGTGTTTTCCCTCATAGAAGCGGCATTTTTGACAGACGATTTAAAAACCCCCATATAATTTCGACTGCCTTGCCAACGGCTGTCGGACCATCCCTCCGAACGAGCAGTTGGCAAGCGGGGCAGGCGAAACGCTTGCGCAATGCAAGACGCATCACGATGTCTTTCCGAACCAGACGTCCCCCTTGGGGGACTGCAAGAGCCGGGCCCCGCTACGCAACATTCATCCGCAGGTCCGTCTTCATGTGTCTCGGGCGTGTCCCATGTCCTCGCCCCGGGTGCTGTTCGATTGCGCAAGTCATGCCGCCTTTGCCCGTATGACTAAACAACATCGAGGAGCTCCCAGATGACGCTGTCCCGTCTTACGTCCATTTCCGTCGCCGCCGTGCTGTTCGCCGCCGGCGCCGCCGCCGCGCAAGCGGAAACCGTGAAGATCGCCATCGCTGGTCCGATGAGCGGCTCGGTCGCCCAATACGGCGACATGGTGAAGGCCGGCGCGCTGACCGCGATCGAACAGATCAACGCGGCAGGCGGCGCGGGCGGCAACAAGTTCGAAGTCGTGCAGATGGACGACGCATGCGAACCGAAGCAGGCCGTCGCCGTCGCCAACAAGATCGTCAGCCAGAAGATCAAGTACGTGATCGGCCACGTGTGCTCGGGTTCGACGATCCCCGCCTCCGACATCTACGAGAACGAAGGCATCGTGATGGTCACGCCGTCGGCCACCGCGCCGCAGCTGACGGAAGGCAAGAAGCGCCACTTCATCTTCCGCACGATCGGCCGTGACGACCAGCAAGGCCCGGCCGCCGCGCACTACATCATCAACAACGTGAAGCCGAAGAAGGTCGCGATCCTGCACGACAAGCAATCGTACGGCCAGGGCATCGCGTCGTCGGTGAAGAAGGACCTCGAAGGCGCGAAGATCCCGGTCGTGCTGTTCGAAGGCATCAATGCCGGCGATTCGGACTACTCGGCGATCATCACGAAGCTGAAGTCGCAAGGCGTCGACTTCGTCTACTTCGGCGGCTACCACCCGGAAATGGGCCTGCTGATGCGCCAGGCGCGCGAGCAGGGCGTGAAGGCGACGTTCATGGGCCCTGAAGGCGTGGGCAACAAGGACGTGACGGCGATCGCCGGCCCGGCTTCGGAAGGCATGCTCGTCACGCTGCCGGCAGATTTCTCGGCCGACCCGGCCAACGCTGCGCTCGTGAAGGCGTTCGCGGACAAGAAGCGCGACCCGAACGGCCCGTTCCAGATGCCGTCGTACGCTGCGGTGAAGATCATCGCCGACGCGATCGCCGGCGCGAAGACGACCGACCCGACCAAGGTCGCCGCGTACATGCACAAGACGACGTTCGACACGCCGATCGGCAAGGTCGCGTATGACGCCCAGGGCGACCTGAAGGCGTTCAAGTTCGTCGTCTACACGTGGCACAAGGACGCGACGAAGACCGCCGCCAAGTAATCCGGCGTACCCGCCCGCGCGCCCGCCCTGTCCGAGACCCGGACGGGGCGGGCGTGCATTCGCGCCGCGCATGACCGCATTGCGCGGCCGACGGGCGGCCCGAGACGACACCGTGCGTTGCGCGCGGCCGACCGCCGTGATCCGGCGACGGCACGCGACCCAGCGCCAACGGGAGCTTCCCGCACATGACTGACTTCTTTCCTCAATTCGCCCAGCAGCTGGTCAACGGCCTGACGCTGGGTGCGATCTATGCGTTGATCGCCATCGGCTACTCGATGGTCTACGGCATCATCGGCATGATCAACTTCGCCCACGGCGAGATCTACATGATCGGCGCATACGTGGGCCTCGTGACCCTCACCGCCATCGGCATCTCCGCCGGTTATCCGCTGCCGCTCGTGCTCGGCGCCGCGCTGATCGTGTCGGTGCTCGTCACCGGCCTGTACGGCTTCGCGGTCGAGCGTGTCGCATATCGCCCGCTGCGCGGCGGCCCGCGCCTCGTGCCGCTGATCTCCGCGATCGGCATGTCGATCTTCCTGCAGAACTACGTGCAGATCGGCCAGGGCGCGCGCGACGTGTCGGTGCCGGTGCTGATCTCCGGCGCATTCGACATCCATCTCGGCGGCGATTACGACGTGACGATTCCGTATGCGCGTCTGCTGATCGTCTGCGTGACGGTCGTGCTGATGATCGCGCTCACGCTGTTCATCTCGCATTCGCGGATGGGCCGCGCGTGCCGCGCCTGCGCCGAAGACATGAAGATGGCGAACCTGCTCGGCATCGACACGAACCGCGTGATCTCGTTCACGTTCGTGCTCGGCGCGATGCTGGCGGCCGTCGGCGGCGTGCTGATCGGGCTGACGATCGGCAAGCTGAACCCGTACATCGGCTTCGTCGCGGGCATCAAGGCGTTCACCGCCGCGGTGCTGGGCGGGATCGGCAGCATCCCGGGCGCGATGCTCGGCGGCGTGCTGCTGGGCCTCGCCGAAACCTTCGCCGCAGGGTACATGCCGGCCGAGTACAAGGACGTGGTCGCGTTCGGCCTGCTCGTGCTGATCCTGCTCTTCCGCCCGACCGGCCTGCTCGGCAAGTCGGACATCGAAAAGGTCTGAGGGAGACGCAGATGAGTCAAGTCATTTCCGTTCGCCGCCCGGCCGCCGACGCGTCGGTCGGCCAGGCGCTGAAGAATGCCGCGGCCGCCGCGCTCCTGACGGCGATCCTCACGATCCCGGTGCTCGGCCTGCAGCTGAAGCTCGACGGCTATCAGGTGGTGCTCACGCCGCACTGGCGTCCGGTGTGGATCGCGGTCGCGGCCGTGTTCCTGTTCCAGTTGTTCAAGCCGTGGCTCGTGCGCGCGAAATCGGCGGTGAAGCTGCCGGCGATGCCCGCGATGGGCGCGCAGCAGCAGCGCGCGATCATCTGGGTGTTGCTCGCGGTCGGCCTCGTGTGGCCGTTCTTCGGTTCGCGCGGTGCGGTGGACGTCGCGACGCTCGCGCTGATCTACGTGATCCTCGGCCTCGGGCTGAACATCGTGGTCGGTTTCGCGGGCCTGCTGGATCTCGGTTATGTCGGGTTCTACGCGGTCGGCGGCTATACGTACGCGATGCTGAACCAGTATTTCGGGCTGTCGTTCTGGGAGTGCCTGCCGATCGCGGCGATCGCCGCAGCGACGTTCGGCTTCCTGCTCGGCTTCCCGGTGCTGCGTCTGCGCGGCGACTACCTCGCGATCGTCACGCTCGGCTTCGGCGAAATCATCCGCCTGCTCGCGAACAACCTGACGAGCCTCACCGGCGGCCCGGACGGCATCTCGAGCATTCCGAAGCCGACGGTGTTCGGCTTCGAGATGGCGCGCTCGGCGAGCGTCGAAGGCGCGAAGACCTTCCATGAACTGATCGGGCTGGAATACAGCGGCGAACACATGGTGATCTTCCTGTACCTGATCGCGCTGGTGCTGGTCGGCTTCACGCTGTTCGTGACGAGCCGCCTGATCCGCATGCCGATGGGCCGCGCGTGGGAAGCGCTGCGCGACGACGAGATCGCCTGCCGTTCGCTGGGTCTCAACCCGACGCGCATCAAGCTGTCGGCGTTCACGCTCGGCGCGGCGTTCGCGGGCATCGGCGGCGCGTTCTTCGCGGCGCGCCAGGGCCTCGTGAATCCTGAATCGTTCACCTTCATCGAGTCGGCGCTGATCCTCGCGATCGTCGTGCTCGGCGGGATGGGCTCGCAGCTCGGCGTGATTCTCGCGGCGATCCTGCTGACCGTGCTGCCGGAAGTCGCGCGCGGCTTCGCCGAGTACCGGATGCTGATCTTCGGTCTGGTGATGGTGTTGATGATGATGTGGCGTCCGCAGGGCCTGCTGCCCGCGAGCCGTCCCCACGTGGAGCTGCCGCAATGAGCGCGAATACGGAACTGTTGAAGGTCGCCGGGCTGCAGATGCGCTTCGGCGGATTGCTCGCGGTGGACGGCATCGATTTCGACGTGCGCCGCAACGAGGTGTTCGCGATCATCGGGCCGAACGGCGCGGGCAAGACCACGGTGTTCAACTGCGTCGGCGGCTTCTACAAGCCGACCGGCGGCGACGTCGTGCTCGACGGCCACGCGATCGCGGGGCTGCCGAGCCACCAGATCGCGTTGAAGGGCCTCGTGCGCACGTTCCAGAACATCCGCCTGTTCAAGTCGCTGACGGTGGTCGAGAACCTGCTCGTCGCGCAGCATCGCAAGGTGAAGTCGGGGCTGTTGCCGGGCCTGTTCTCGACGCCCGCGTATCGTCGCGCCGAGAAGGAAGCGCTCGAACGCGCGGCCGTGTGGCTCGATCGGATGGGGCTGAAGTCGGTCGCCAACCGGCAGGCGGGCACGCTGTCGTACGGGCACCAGCGGCGTCTGGAGATCGCGCGCTGCATGATCACCGAGCCGCGCCTGTTGATGCTGGACGAACCGGCGGCCGGTCTCAACCCGCAGGAAAAGATCGAGCTGCAGCACCTGATCGACAAGCTGCGCCACGAGTTCGGCGTATCGGTGCTGCTGATCGAACACGACATGAGCCTCGTGATGGGCGTGTCGGACCGCATCCTCGTGATGGAGCACGGCCGGCCGATCGTGATCGGCACGCCGGAAGCGGTCCGCAACGACCCGCGCGTGATCAAGGCGTATCTGGGGGAAGAGTGATGCTGAAGCTGGAACAGGTCCATACGCACTATGGCGCGGTCGAGGCGCTCGCGGGCGTGTCGATCGAGGTGAAGAAGGGCGAGATCGTCACGCTGATCGGCAGCAACGGCGCCGGCAAGACGACGCTGATGATGACCGTATGCGGCACGCCGCGCGCGTCGTCGGGCCGCGTGCTGTTCGAGGGCAACGACATCACTGCGATGTCGACGCACCAGATCATGCGGCAGGGGATGGCAATCTCGCCGGAAGGACGGCGCGTGTTCCCGAGCCTGACGGTGCTCGAGAACCTGAAGATGGGCGGGTTCTTCGCGAGCCGTCATGAGATCGACGATGGCATCGAGCACGTGTTCAAGCTGTTTCCGCGCCTGAAGGAACGCGCGGCGCAGCGGGCCGGCACGATGTCGGGCGGCGAGCAGCAGATGCTGGCGATCGGCCGGGCGCTGATGAGCAAGCCGCGCCTGCTGCTGCTCGACGAGCCGACGCTCGGCCTCGCACCGCTCGTGATCGCGCAGATCTTCGACATCATCCGGACGATTCGTGACGAGGGTGTCACGGTGTTCCTGGTCGAGCAGAACGCGAACAAGGCGCTGGGTGTGGCCGATCGCGGCTACGTGCTCGAAACGGGGCGCGTGGTGCTCGCCGACACGGGCGCGAACCTGCTCGCGAACGACCGCATCAAGCAGGCGTATCTCGGCGGTTGACGAGAGAAAGCCGCCGGCCTGCAATGGGCCGGCGGTCTACGGGAATTGTGTAGCCGATTCGGCTTCGATCGTAGCAAATTTGGCTACATGTGGACTCGGTGGTGAACGAGTGCTTTGTCAGTGCAACATCGTTGATGACCGACGTGAAGGCATGGCTAGTGGCGAACAAGCCCGAGCTACTGGAAATTCAATAGCAGTTGCCGTCAAATCGCATTCGTCTTCCTGGCGAATTCGATGAAGATCAAACGAACCGTCGCGAACGTCGACACGCTGATGTTCGACGACGCGAAACACCTCTATCAGCAGCGGTTCGGCCTCGACCTGCTGATGACTCTTCTACCCTAGCCGATCCTGAACGTGCTTTTCAGCACGTCGCGTAAATGCAGCGCGGCGCGATTGCTGTCGTCCGTGAGGATCGTGATCAGGTGCGGTGGCAGATCCGGCAGCGCGATCCCCGCGACGTTGCTCGTCAGGTTGCCGGACACGCGATCGTGCTCGATGATGCCGACCGCGAGGCCATTCGCGATGCACGCTTCAACCGCCGGCGAGCTCGCGCTCTCGAGCAGCATCCGGTGCGCGATCTTCGCCTTCTTCAGCGCGTTCAGCGCGGTGTCGCGGTACGGACATCCCTGCAGCTGCACGGCGATCGGCAGCGGCGCGTCGGGATTGAACTTGAAGGTGCGCGCGGCGACCCACACCGGATGGGTCTTGCTGAGCAGTTCCGCGTGCGGCAGCGCTTTCGGCACGACGGCAATCGTGATGTCGAGCTGGCCGCGGGAAAACAGCTGCTGCAGTTCCTCGCTGGAGCGCGCTTCGACGGTCAGTTCGAGCAACGGCCGGTCGGCGGCGAAGCGCGGCAGGAATTCCGCCATGAAATGCGCGGCATACGAATCGGGGATGCCGAGCCGCAACTTGCCGGTCAGGATCTGCGGCGACAGCGATTCGACCAGCCGGTCGTGGCTCGACAGGAACTCGGTGGTGTCGCCGAGCAGCTTGTGGCCGAACTGCGTGAGCTCGACGGCCTGGTTGTTTCGCGTAAACAGCCGCTGCGCGACCATCTCCTCGAGCTTCTGGATCTGTGCCGTGACCGACGACGGGCTGCGATTCACATACGCGGCCGCATCCTTGAAGCGGCCGAGCTTCGCGACGGCGTGGAAGGTACGCAGCAGGTCGACGTCCAGGGTGCGCGGCATGATTTTGATTTTCCGAATCAGTGATTCAGGTAATGTCGATTGACGGAATTATTGCGCCTCCCTATCCTCGGGTCAACAGGCGGACGACGGCAGGCATTCGATCGAGCGTGACACGTATCCCGGGGAACGATTCATGTCTATCAATGATTTTGTAGTGGATGCATTGGTGCGGGACAGGAAGCTGAAGGCGGAGTCGGTATGGACGGTCGAGAATCACGAGAAGTATTCGACGTTGCAGCGCACGGACGATGCCGCGCGGCAACGCGAGGCGGGGCGTGAAGTCTTCTCCTTGATGCGGAACCTGAACGAATTGGGGGTTCGGAGTCCTGCATTATGTGCGGATCGCAATGGAAAAGGATCGTTGCGGGAAGCGATCGGTGCGTTGAGCGAGCGTCTCGCCACGTTGTCGCGCGGCCGCCATGTTCACTACATCGAACTCGGGCCCGAGCCGGTCAAGACGACCGAACTGATGAAGGGCGTCAGCGGCGGCGGGCCGGACCATCTGCGGTACACGGCGGTCGACATCAACGAGTCGTCGGAACACGCGATGCGCGACGCGATCATGCCGTTCCTGAAGACGCCCGGCTGTTTCAACTACATCGCCGACGACTACCGGAACGTGCAGTGGAACCACATCGATCTGGGCCAGGACATGACCTTCATCACGATGCTCGGGTTCCAGGAAGGCAACGAGTTGCCGGTGACGATCGGCCGGCTGATCCGCAATCTCGGCGGCAAGTCGACCTACGTTGTGTCGGAGATGCAACTGTTCGTGGAAGGCCGCGAAGCGCACATCTATGACTTCTACCGCAACGAGAACATGGTGCGGTTTTCCGAAGTCGTCAGCCGGCAGCAGGGCTTCGAGCCGCACGGCGAGCATGACGTGTCGATCGTCCGGCTGAACCTGCTGGGCGATCAGTTCCACGTCGCGGTTACGCTGCAGCCGGTGTCGAAGGCCGGCGTCCACGGGCATCTGATCACCAACGTCTGCCTGAAATACACGCCCGAGCAATTCCGCCACGTGCGCAGCAGTCACGGCAACTGCCGGGTGATCGACGAGCTGCGCAGCGGGGACGGCAGCGTCGTGTACCAGATTGCGCAGTTCAAGGGCTAGCACCCCGGGGCCGCAACGACGAGAGCGAGGCACGCGATGAACAAGGGAAATGCACTGCCGGTGTTTGCGCGCGGGTTCGATCGGGTGAGGCTTGCGCTGCGGACCTCGCTGGCCGGCGACGCGAATGTCGTGGACGACACGGTTACCATTGCGGAACGGATGCGCTGGACGAGCGGCTTCCTGCGCGACGGCTATCAGGTGCGGTATCGCCGCAACCTCGACGATCTCGGCTATCGCGACGTGCCGATGCGCGGCACGCAGTCGAACGCGCTCAACGCGGTGTGCAGCCTGCGCGGGTTGTTCTCCGACGAAGCGGTTCACGCGTTGCGCGAGATCGGCCGCACGCTGGAACGCAGCGCGTCGCACAGCAACTGGATCATCTCGAAGCGGGTGCGTGCGGTGACGAACCGCTCGCGCTTCATCGACGCCATGATGCACGACCGCGCGTTCCTGCTGCGGCTGTCGCGTCTGGCCGGCGCGCCGTTGATCCCGTATCCGATGATCAATGCGCGCTCGCAGTTCAACTATTACTACCCGACGCGCGAGCGCGACGACAAGGAACAGGTCGGCATGTGGCACACCGACGGCACCAGTTTCGTGCTGAACATCGTGCTGTCGGATCGATCCGAATACGAGGGTGGAAACTTTCTGTTCTACGAATCGACTGCCGAGACGTTCGATCGGCACGATCGCGAACGCGCGCATGTGAAGACGGCGGATTTGAGCCAGGCGGGCGACGCGCTGCTGATCTACGGCAGCAAGCTGTTTCACGGCGTCGAACCGGTCGAGGCAGGGCGGCGCATGTCGCTGGTGCTGTCGTTTCATTGCCCGTATACACGCGAAGACGACAACGGCTTCTGGCATCTCGCTTCGGACGACGGCATCCCGCGCACGGTCGTCAACTGGCTGGCACTGCAACGCAGCCTTCGCGACGACGCGGCGATGCAGTACCTTCGCCTCGGTCTCGAACCGATCCGGTTCGAAGAGCTGGGCGACGCGCACACATCCACGGTCACGTTCTGAGGGGCGCAGTTCCGATGCAGCTTTTCCTGATCCAGCTCGTGTTCGTGTTGTCGTGGAGTTCCGGCTTCATCGGCGCCAAGCTCGGCGCGGAGACGGCCGGTGCGTTCAACCTGCTGTTCTGGCGTTTTCTGCTCGTCACGCTCTGTCTGGCGATCGTCCTCAACAGGCGGCTCGGGCGCCTGACGCTGGAGAAGATTCGCTATCACGCGGTGATCGGCTTTCTGTCGCAGTTCCTCTACCTGGCCTGCGTCTACGTCGCGATCCAGCATGGGCTGCCGCCGGGCATCGCGGCGATCGTCGCGGCGTTGCAGCCGCTCATCACGGCGGCGATGACGACGTTCGAAGGCAGCGAGCGCAGCGGCGCGCGCCAGTGGGCCGGGCTCGTGCTCGGATTCATCGGCGTCGGCATCGTGATCGGCGGGCAATACGCGCTGCCGACCGAATCGGTCGGCATCGTCATGTACCTGCTGCCGCTGGTGTCCGCGCTGGGGCTGTCGATCGCGACGATCTATCAGCGGCGGCGCGCGCTCACGACGGCGCGCAGCAACGAGGACGGGTTGTTTCTGCCGCTGTTCGTGCAGGGGTGCGTGAGCCTCGTGCTGTTCGCGGCATGCGGGCTCGTCACCGGCGATCTGCATGTGCCGACGCAGCCGAACGTCTGGTTGTCCGTCGTGTGGCTGACGGTGTTCTCGACGTTCATGGCTTACCTGACGTTATGGGCGCTGCTCAAGCGCATGCCCGCGACGCGCGTGGCGACGCTCGTCTATCTCGAACCGCCCGTGACGCTGACCTGGGCCGCGTGGATGTTCGGCGACCGGATTCCGGTGACGACCTATCTCGGCATCGTCGTCGTCGCGCTCGGCGTGTGGCTCGCCAGCAAGCACGGCGAACGGTTCGGCCGGACGCGGCGGCCAGGCATGGAAGCGGCCCGCGGCAGCGAGCCGGACGCCGGGTTCACGCGTGCAACGCCAGACCCTTCACGGCTTTATCCACGGCCTTCTTCGGCCCGTGCAATGCAAGGCCGACCAGATCGAGATTCGTCGCGTCCCCGGCGCGAAACACTTCGCGATTGGCCGCGTCGTGCCCGGTCGAGAACATCGCGCGCACGTACGGCACGATCCTGACTTCGCGCGACAGCGCGTGCCGATGCGCGGCCTGCAGGCCGTCGAGATCGGCCGCGAACACCAGCATCGGCTGGCCGAACATGCGGCCGTAGCGATTCCCGGCCGCATCCTCGTAAGGCTCGCCGAGCGCTTCGGGCGCGCCGGCCGCGACGCCCGTCGCGAGAAATGCGACCACGTTGAGTTTCTGCCACGCCGCGAGATCGTCGCGCACGATCAATGCCACTTTCGTATCGAACATGAGTGCTCCTCGTTGAAGCGCTCATGATCGGATAGCCGGCGCGATCAGTCTGGAACGTTTGTGCACATCCGCCGATAGGCGGCCGGCGTCATCCTATACGCACGCCGGAACCAGCGGCCGAGGTGACTCTGGTCGGCGAAGCCGACGTCCGCGGCGGCCTGCGCCGGCGTGCGGCCCGCCGCGAGCAGCCGGCGCGCCGCGCGCAGGCGCAGGCGAACCAGGTACGCGTGCGGCGACGTTCCGTACGCGCGCTGGAACAGCCGTGTGAGCCGGAAGCGATCGATGCCGGCCCGCTCGGCGAGTTCGTCGAGGCCGAGATTGCCGTCCAGATGCGCGTGCAGCAGGTCGCGCACGCGCACGATCGCCGGCGGCACGGTGCCCGTGCTCGCGTTGGCGCTTGCCGCGACCGACTCGCGCAACTGACCGCCGAGGCGCATGAGGAGACGGTCGAGCGTCTGGTCGCGCGCGAGCTTGCCTTCGTTGCCGTGGATCGCGAGAAACGCGTGGCGGATCGCGTCGACGAGGCGGCGATCGTCGACGAGCGTATGGCCGAACGCGGCTTCGACGCCGCTCAGGCCGGGAAGATCGATTCGGCGGGCCGCACGTTCGACCCACGCCTGTGGCAGGTACAGCATCGAGTAGGTGAAGCCGCCGGCTTCCGGCGCATGGCCGTCGTGCAGCGCGCCCGGTTCGATCAGGATCGCGCGGCCCGGCACGCTCGTGTGCAGCGACCGATGACACTGGAAACGCTGTACGCCTTGTTCCGTGAAGCCGATCAGCATGTCGTCGTGATCGTGCGGATCGTACGCATGCCCGCTGAAATGCGCGCGCAGGCTTTCGATCCCCGTTTCCGGATCGCGGCGCGCGACGAGCCAGTGTTCGTTCGTGCCGTTGTCGTTTGCCGCGCTTGCCATCGCTCGCCTCGCTGCCCGTCGTCGTTGCCTGCCGGATAGTGTACGCAGATCGTACGCGCTTCGCGCGGCAGCGACGGGCGGCGGGGTTACAGCACGCGTGCGATCGCCTGTTCCAGCAGCGACAGCCCGAGATCGATTTCCGCTTCGCTGACGGTCAGCGGCGGCGCGATCCGGAACACGCCGCCCATTCCGGGCAACTGCACGATGTTCATGCTGAGCCCGAGGTTCATGCATTCGCGCGTGATCTTCGCGCCAAGGCCGTCCGCCGGCTCCTTCGTCCGCCGGTCCTTGACGATCTCGACGCCGAGCAGCAGGCCGCGCCCGCGCACGTCGCCGATGCAGTCGAAGCGCTCCATCAGGTCGAGCAGCCCGCGCCGCAGCCGGTCGCCCATCACGTTCGCCCGCTGGACGAGGCCGTCGCGCTGCACCACGTCGAGCACGCGCAGGCCGACCGCTGCCGGCAGCGGGTCCGACACGTGGGTCGTGTAGAACAGGTAGCCGAGTTCGTGCGCGCGTTCCTCGATCCGCGCGGACGTGACGACCGCCGCGAGCGGCAGCCCCGCGCCGAGGGTTTTCGACAGCGTGAGGAGGTCGGGCGTCACGCCGTCGCGCTGGCACGCGAACATCGTGCCGGTGCGCCCGACGCCGGTTTGCGCTTCGTCGAGGATCAGCAGCATCCCGCGCTCCTCGCACTTGCGCTTGAGCGCCGCCATGTAGCCTTCGGGCAATTCGATGATGCCGCCCGAGCTGAGGATCGGCTCCGCGATGAACGCGGCGAGGTTGCCGCTCGACTGGCGATCGATCAGGTCGAATGCGTAGTCGAGTTCGGCGAGATAGTCGTAGGTGCCGTTGCGCTCGAAGCGCGGCCGGTACGCGAACGGCGCCGGAATCGCGAACGAGCCGACGGCGGCCGGGCCGACGCCCTTGCGGCCGGCGCTGTACGTGGCGGATGCCGCCGCGCCCGTCATCCCGTGCCACGACTGCGCGAAGCCGACGATCTCGTACTTGCCGGTGACGAGCTTCGCCATCCGGATCGCCGCTTCGTTCGATTCCGCGCCGGTGCTCAGCAGCAGCGCGCGATCGAGCCCGGGCGGCGTGAGGTCGGCGAGGCGCGTCGCGAGGTCGACGACGGGGCGCGACAGCATCCCGCTGAACAGGTGATCGAGCTTGCCCGCGTATTCGTTGATGACGGAGACGATCTCCGGATGGCTGTGCCCGAGCACCGCGCTCATCTGGCCCGACGTGAAATCGAGGATCGCGCGGCCGTCCGCGTCGTAGACGAAGCTGCCTTGCGCGCGCTCGATGATCATCGGCTCGAACGTGCCGCCGTAGCGGATCAGGTGCTGCCTGGCGTTGTGCCAGAAGGTTGCGTCGTCGTTCAGGGACATCGGGCTTCTCCGGACAAGGGCCAAGGATCGCTTGCAGTCTAGGCGCCGGTCTGGTTTTATGGAAACGAATAGTTCTTATGCAAGGTAGAAAAGGAGCTAATACCTTGGCACGTTCGCTCGAAATCGACCTGCTGCGCTCGTTCGTCGTCATCGCCGAAGTGCGCTCGCTCAGCCGCGCGGCGGCGCGGGTCGGCCGCACGCAGTCCGCGCTCAGCCAGCAGATGCGGCGGCTCGAGGAAAGCGTCGACCAGCCGCTGTTCCAGCGCACCGGGCGCGGCCTGCTGCTCACGCATCCCGGCGAGCGGCTGCTCGTGCATGCGCAGCGCATCCTGCGGCAGCACGACGAGGCGATGGCCGATCTGTGCGGCACCGGGTTGTCGGGCACGATCCGGTTCGGCTGCCCGGACGATTACGCGGGCGTGTTCCTGCCTTCGCTGCTGCGGCAGTTTTCGAGCCAGCATCCGCAGGCGATCGTCGAAGTCGTGTGCGGGCCGACGCCGCGCTTGCTCGAACAGCTCGACAAGCGGGCGGTCGATCTGGCGATGGTGTCCGTGCCGGACGATGGCTCGGACGGCGACTTCATCCGCCGCGAGCAACTGGTGTGGATCGGCTATCCGGGGCTCGATGCCGCGCGGTTCGATCCGTTGCCGCTCGCGCTGTCCGATCCCGATACGCTCGATCACATCGCGGCCTGTGAGGCGCTGCATCGCGCGGGCCGCGATTATCGCGTCGCGTATGCGAGCAGCAGCCTCGCGGGGCTGACCGCGCTGGTGCGTTCGGGGCAGGCGTTCGCGGTGATGACGCAGACGGCGGTGCCGGCGGATCTGGCCATCCTCGCCAGCGATCGCGGATTGCCGCCGCTGCCGGCGGTCGGCATTACGCTGCGGTTCGACCGGAAGCGGCCGTCGCATCTGACGGCGGCGTTCGCGGAGCATATTCGGGCGGTGTTGCCGGTGCTGTGAGGGCGGGGTAGGGCGTGTGGGTGATCGGTCGAGCGATGCGCCGTTTTCTGATGGAGAGGGGGAATGCTGATGCAGCAGTACCTGCGCCTTGTCTGATAGGGATCGGCACACGAAGCTACGCCACGACCTACGCTCGATCTTTTCAGGACTGGCCGATGCCGACCCATATCAGCCCTTCGGGCCAGCGGAGGATCAATGGCGGCTCAATGCCCCGTTGCGGTCATTTGTCGTCGTCC
>NZ_QTQN01000042.1:0-68913 GCF_003853755.1 Burkholderia sp. Bp8984 | reverse complement strand
ACCTTCGTGAACGGCTTGTGCCAGCTGAGGCCCTCGCGCGCGAGACGCGCCCAGAAGCCTTCGTAATCCTGCTCGGCCTCGGCGGCCAGCGCGCGGTAGGCCGGCATGCCGGAGATGTTGGCGCGCTCGCGTGCGTCGGCCGACGGTTCGAAGATTCGGTGTTCCTGCAGGATCGATACGAGGGCAGTCAAGGTGTTCTCCGTGGAAATCGTTGGTGTGCGGCCTGACTGGTGAAACGCAACTTGCATGCCAGTCGCGCGGGTATTCGGCCGCAGCGGCGTGCGTGCGCGTTGCAGTGCGGTTCACGTAGATCGATATGCAGTGCAAAGCATAAAAAGACCAGGCACTCGGTGCGCTTGCCGGCCTGCGCGTTGCGTCGAAATGCAGCAGCGGGTGTTGCAGGCGTCAACACGGCACACGATGCGCGGCGTGCAGGCCACTGGCCGGACGCCGCGCTACGCAATGAACGACCGGAGCGTGCCGAGCGCGTCGGATGCGCGAAGCCGCGTGAGCGCCGACGCCTCGATCTGCCGCACGCGTTCGGCGGACAGGTTCAACTGCCGGCCGATGTCGCGCAGCGAGCAGCCTTCGTCGGCATGCAGTCCGTAGCGCAACCGCAGGACCGTCGCCTCGCGCGGCGGCAGCCGGTCGATCGCGGCGGCGATCGTATGGCGCAACTGGGCGGCGCCGGCCGCGTCTTCGGGCGACGGCGACGACAGGTCCGGCGCGACGTCGGCGAACGTCATGTCGCCTTCCGGCGACACCGGCAAATCCGCCGACACCGGCTCCTTCACGATCGCCATCAGGTCGCGCACCTTGTCGACCGGCTCGCCCATGTGGACGGCCAGTTCGGCCGGCGTCGCGGCCGTGCCCGTGCGTTGCCGATGCTCGCGCGCGAGCCGCGTCAGCTTGTTCAGCGCGTCGACCGTATGCGTCGGCACGCGGATCGTGCGGCCGAGGTCGGCGAGCGCATGCGTGATCGCCTGCCGGATCCACCAGGTCGCGTAGGTCGAGAAACGGAAACCGCGCCGGTAGTCGTAGCGCTCGATCGCCTTCAACAGGCCGATGTTGCCTTCCTGGATCAGGTCGGCGAACGCCAGGCCGCGATCGGGATAGCGCTTCGCGATCGACACGACGAGCCGGAGGTTCGCGTCGAACAGTCCGGTCCTCGCCGGCTGCATCGCGCGCTCGATCGCGGCGAGCCGCGCATCGAGCGACGCGGTCGCGCCGGGCGGCAGCGCCGACGCCGGGGCATCGCGCACGATCGCGGCGCGTGCGTCGACGAACTCGGCCGCGCGCCGCGTCAGCGTCGGCCCGCAGGCCGGATGGGCGGCGATGCACGACGCGAGCCAGCCCGCGTGGTCGCCGTCGGTCGACCGTGCAAACGACGGCGGGACGCCCACGTCGGCCAGCATCCGCGCCAGCCGGCCCCGCAGCGCGCGCTGCCGGCATGCGCGCTTGCGCAACGGTTCGCTCATCCGTTCGAGTGCGCGGGCGGACAGGCTCACCGTGCCGAGCAGCGCCGCGACGTCGCGTACTTGCGCGCGATACGCGGCGGAAGCGGTGCCGCCCGACAGCAGCGCCGCTCGCATGCCGCCGGCGAGCGCGTCGATGCGGGCGAGCCGTGCCACGACGGCGTCGCGCCAGGCCGAATCCTCCGGTGGCGTCTCGTCGTCGCGTGCGGGTTCGCCGGTGGAGGCGGCCGTAGCGTCCGCATCGACCCTGTCCGCCGGGCGGTCGTCGCGCGGGCCGTCGGCGAGAAAGATCACGTAGGTCGATGCGGCGGTCCGGCATTCGGCGATCTCGGTGCGGATCGACACCAGCGCGTCGAGTGCATCGGGATCGCCGCACAGCACCGCGACCGACGCCGCGCGGCCGCGCTCGATGCGCTGCGCGTACGCGAATTCCTCGTCGCGCGTGAGGAGCGGTGTCGTGCCCATCTCGCGCAGGTACAGCCGGACCGGGTCGGTCGTGCGCGGCGCGAGCAGGTCGGCCGCGGCGAGCGTGCCGGCGCCGTCGGCCCATGCACGGGCGGGCGGCGCGGGCCGGAAGTAGCGGTCGAGCGTCCAGCCGCTCGCGGTATCGGCGCTGTCGCATACCGCGATGCCGAGTTCGGCGAGCACCGCGGCGGCGGCATCGATGCCGCCGTCGCCCGCATCGTCGTCGGGCAGCGCGTCGATGATGTCGCCGCGCGTGACGAAGCCGCGCGACAGGCCGGTCGCGATCAGCGCGTGCAGATGCGCGACGGCGTGCGGCGGCGCGCCGTCGGCGATGCCGGCAGCGGGCGCCGGTGCGTGCCGCGCCGGCATCCCGTCGCGCGACGCGTCACGCGCGCTTCGCATACACGTTGCACCAGCCGTCCGCCGCGACCAGCTTGCCGCCGAACATCGGACACGTGCCGGCGGCATCCGCCGCTTCGCCCTTGTAGAAGCGGCAGTTCACGCAGCGCTGGCCGGCCTGGTATTTCGGGAACTGCGCGGCGTCGACGCTGGACGCACGCGCGCGATAGCCGAGCGTCTTCGCGGCGGCGTCGTTCTCGTCGACGAGCGGCGGCGCCGCGAGTGCCGTGCGTGCGGCGGCGAGCGTCGCGCACAGGCCGATGGTATGGATGATGAAGGTTCTGCGGGAGGTCGGGTACGTCACGGTCGTTTCCTGGTGAAGATGAAATCGTGGGGAAGGGCGCGGCCCGCATCGCGTGGCGGAGCCGCTTGCCCCGGTGTTACTGGCTCGCGTCCTTGTGCGCGGCGGGACCGGCAATGAGCGGCGCGGTCGATGCGTGGGCGGTATCGGCCGTCAACTTGCTCTTGCCGGCGGCATAGCCGTTCGACGCGAGCAGGAAGGCCATCAGGTCCGCGTAGTCTTCGTCCTTCAGCTTGCCGGGCTGGTCCGCCGGCATGTTGGTCGCCATGTAGCCGAACACGCCGCCGATCGTCAGGTGCGAATGCGACAGCGGCGCGAACGACGGGCCGCTCAGCGCGGGCGCGGTGTTGCCTTCGAGGTCGGCGCCGTGGCACTTCGCGCACGCATTGCCATAGATTTCCTTGCCGTGTGCGACCTGGGCCGCGTCGAACGTCGGCGCGGCGTCGCCGGTGCTCGCGGCGACGCGGATGAAGCCGCCTGCGGGCACGTTGCGCGCGCGCAGCAGGCTAACGGGCGCGCGGCCTGCGCTCGCCGTCGCGCCGTCGAGGAAACGCGACGGCGTGCTCGACTCGTGCGCTTCGAGCGCGCTGCCGGGCAGCGCCCACTTGCGGGTCAGCGCGGCCAGCCGGCCGTTGTCCTTCATCCGCGTGAGCGCCGCGTCGATCCGCTGCTGCAACGCGGCCGAGCGTGGCGCGAACGCGAACGTGAGCTGCCACTCCGCATACGGCGACGCGGTCGCGCCGATGCGGAACGCCTGTTTCGGATGCGCGGCCTGGTACGCGACGACCGCCGGATACCAGACGATCGCGCGATGCGCGCGGCCGCGGGCGACCGCGTCGACTGTTTGCTCGGACGTGTTCTCGAGATCGAAGCGCGCGTTCTTCTGCTGCACCGCGATCAGTTGCGCGGGGCTCGCGTAGGTGGCCGCGACGATTTCCCGGCCGGTCGGCGGCGTGCCGGCGTCGCGGCGCGTGACGCTCACGTAGCCCGAGCGCAGGTAGCCCTGCGAGAACAGCAGCTTCGTGTCGGATGCGTCGGCGATGGCCGAGCGCGGGAAGCCGGCGAGCACGTCGCAATCGCGTTCGAGGATGCCGGCGAGTTCGTGCGCGGATACGCCGTCGTCGTCGCTGCCGCCCGCGTCGTGTGCGGCGAAGCTGGCGGCGATGCCGGCCGTGCGGAACACCTCGCGGGCGACGGCCTTGTCGAGCGCGGCCGTCGGCGTGCCGGGCAGCGAGCAGACGCGTACCGCCGTCGCGGCCGTGGACGGCACCGGGGTCAGCGCCGTGCCTGCCGCGAGCGCACAGGCCACGGCGAGGCGGGAAAGTCGGAGGTTCATGATCGTACGCTCGGTTGAAAAGGAGAAGGGAGGCGGCACCCGCGCCGGCGGCGCGGGTGCGATGCGGTTGAACGGACGTCGATCAGCCGCGGTCGAGGGCGAACACGTACAGCGTGCCGCCGCGCGGCACGTCGTCCGCCGCCTTGGCCATCGGGCCGCCCCAGATCGGGTTGGCGCCGCCGTAGCCGGCGAGCACTGCTACGTACTCCTTGCCGTCGACTTCGAAGACGGACGGCTGCGCGATGATCCCGCTCGCGAGCTTCGGGCTCTCCCACAGCACCTTGCCGGTCGACACGTCGAACGCGTACAGGTGGCCGTCGAGCGAGCCGCTGAACGCCAGGCCGCTGGCGGTCGTCGCGACGCCGCCGTTCCACGGCAGCTTGCTCCAGTGGCTCCACACCTTCTTGCCGGTGTTCACGTCGATCGCCTGGAGTTCGCCGTAGCCTTCGCTGCCCGGCTCCGGCTTGATCTCGAAGCCTTCGCCGAGATACGGCAGCCCTTCCATGTAGTTGACCGACTTGCCCGACAGGCTCATGCACGCATGCAGCGCCGGGACGATCGCGAGATGGCGCACGGGGTCGTACGACATCGACCACCAGTTCTTGCCGCCGAGGAAGCTCGGGCACGTGTCGATCGTCGTGCCGACCTTCGGATACTTCGCGGGATCCTGGATCGGCGCGCCGTCTTCCGTGTAGCCGGTGACCGACGTGGCCTTCACGAACGGCTCCGCATAGATCAGCTTGCCGGTGTCGCGGTCGATCGCATGGAAGTAGCCGTTGCGGTCGGCATGGACGATCGCGTCGTGTTCCTTGCCCTTGTACTTGATCGTCGCGAGCACCGGTGTGTTGACGCCGTCGTAGTCCCAGGTGTCGTGCTTGGTGTACTGGTAGTGCCACTTGAGGTCGCCGTTCTTCGGATCCAGCGCGAGCAGCGAATCGGAGTACAGGTTGTCGCCCGGCCGCAGGTCCGCGAGCCACGGCCCCGGGTTGCCGACGCCCCAGTACAGCGTGCGCGTCGCCGCGTCGTAGGTGCCGGTCAGCCAGGCCGGTGCGCCGCCGTGCGCCTGCATGCCGTCGGGCCAGGTATCGGCGTGCTTCTCGCCCTGGCCGGGGATCGTGAAGCGCTTCCACAGCAGCGTGCCGTCGTTCGGGCTGAGCGCCGCGATGAAGCCGCGTGCGCCGTATTCGCCGCCCGAGCTGCCGACCACGATCGCGCCGTCGAGCGCGAGCGGGGCGAGCGAGAACGCGTAGCCGAGCCCTGGTTCGAACATCTGCTTCTTCCACACGAGCGCGCCGGTCTGCGCGTCGAGCGCGGCCACCTCGCCGCTCAGCATCGCGACGTAGACGTTCTTGCCGTACAGCGCGACGCCGCGGTTCACGACGTCGCAGCAGGCCGTCTTGAACGATTCCGCGCCGAGCTTCGGTTCGTATTTCCACAGCTGTGCGCCGGTGGCCGCGTCGAACGCGTACACGTTGTCCTTCGGCGTGGTCACGAACAGGTAGCGGCCGTTGACGATCGGCGTGGCCTCGAAACCCTGCTTCAGCTCGGCCGGAAACTTGTAGCTCCACGCCTGCGTGAGCTGCTTCACGTTCGACGCGTCGATCTGCTTGAGCGGCGAATGCGCCTGGCCGCTGTACGTGCGGTAGTAGGTGAGCCAGCCCGGATCGCGTTGTGCATCCGTGAGCCGCTGATACGTGACGGCCGGATAATCCGCGGCAGCGTCCACCAGGCCGGGATTCAAGGCGATCGCCGCCGCCGCCGCGATGCCGATCGTTGCCAGTCGGCTCGTCGAAGCCGAGAGTTTTTTCATGGTTGTCTCCTGAGTCATTGTGGTCGCACCGCGGCCAACACATGGCCGGGCCGGCAGGGTGGGGATCCGGGTCCAGTGCGCAGCCAGTCACGCAAATCGCATGCCACTGCGGCGCGCGCCTTGCCGGGCAAGGCGCAGCGGCCGATTGCGCGCGTTGCGGCGACGCGGGCGGCGCGGCGCGGCTGATCCGCGGGTGTTGCGTTCGGGGACAGCCGCGGGCCGAGTGTTGCGAAACATGACAACGCCGTGAGCGGACGGGAGCCGCGCGCATGCGATACGTGGCGCACAGCCAATTGCGGCGGTCATGCGCGAGGGCATGCCTGAATGAATGACGGTGCGGCGCAGGGACGGCGATCGTCGTCGACTGTGTGAGTCGATGGCGCGCCGTTACCCGGTGCGACGCACGCATGCAACGGACCGCGCGCCCGCGGCGGCGCGCCCGATCCGAACGACGATCGTGCATACGACTGCGCGAGCGCCGTACCGTTGATCCAAATTGACACAGGTGCAACAGCGGTGGCACGAACTGCAACAGGTCGGCGGTTGCATATCGACGCGTGGCGGCTTCAACCTGCGCCGGCCGGGCGATGCGGGCATCGGCATGCTTCTTGCCGTTCGAACCGGCAACGATTCCGCGCAGCGAGAAACCACCATGCCCGTCCCGATGCCGTTCGATGCCCACCGCAGGTCCGACCGCCGCCGCGTGGTCGCGCTCGCATACGGCATCGCGCCCGTCGGCGCGGATGCGGCGACGAGTGCGGTGTCGCAGGCCGCGCGCGCACGCGAACCGCTGCACGCGGTCGCGCTGGCGGTATTCGCCGTCCATGCGGCCATCACGGTCGCGCTGTGGCATGCGTGGGTGCCCGCTGCACGCCCGACGCTGCCTCGTCCGCTCGCCGTCGAGGTGGACGCGAGCGAATCCGCGCGGGTGGCCGAACCGGGCGAGCAGCGCCGTACGGATCGCGCAACACCGGTTCCTCCCGTGCACGGGCCTTCGCATGCGCGCCGCGAAACGGTCATGCCTCGGGAGATTCGGCCGAACCCGACGGTGCCGCGTCGGGTCGATCGCACAAGTCCTTCGCGCCAGCCCCCGGCCGCAACCGCCGTGGCGCGGCCGGACGGCGAATTGCAGCGAGCCGGGGCGGTACCGGAACCGGCGTCGCCGGCCGCCGCACACGCATCGGCCGATACCGCAACGGTGCCTGCGCACGCGGCGCCCGCCGCACCATCGGCAACCGCGCCCGAACCCGTCACCGCACCGCGCTTCGCGGCGGCCTACCTGCGCAATCCTGCGCCCGACTATCCGGACGTCGCGCAGCGGCGCGGCTGGGAAGGCACCGCGTTCCTGAACGTGCATGTGCTCGCGAGCGGCCGGCCCGACCAGGTCCTGCTGTCGGCGAGCAGCGGACACGACGCGCTCGACGAGGCGGCCGTCGCGGCGGTCACGGACTGGCGCTTCGTGCCGGCGAAACGCGGCACGGAATCGATCGACGGCTGGGTCAGGGTGCCGGTCGTGTTCAAACTCGGAAACTAGGGAGTCCGTCATGTCTGACTACATCCACTACGCGGTCGTCGGCGCGTTTGCGCTCCTCGCGGTGCTGTCGGCGCTCACCTGGACGCTGATCGTCACCAAGGCGCTGCTGCATGCGCGCGTCGTGCTCGGCAACCGCCGCTTTGCCGCGGGCCGCGGCGATCGCACGGCACTGTCGATGCCGACGGACGACGAGGCGGCCGCCAGCTCCAACGCGCGCCTGCAGCGCGCCGTGTGCGCCGCATTGCGCGATCTCGACGCACCCGAGCCGCACGCCCCGGCCACATTGGTTGCGTGGGACCGCCGCGACCTGCTCGAACGCACGCTCGCGCGCGCGATCCGGCGCGAACGGCGGCCGCTCGAGCGCGGGCTCACCGTGCTCGCGTCGATTGCGAACGTCGCGCCATTCGTCGGGCTGTTCGGCACTGTGTTCGGCATCGTCCACACGTTGCAGTCGATGACGGCGTCGGCCACGAACGGCATCGATGCGATCGCGGGGCCGATCGGCCAGGCGCTGGTCGCGACCGGGATCGGGATCGGCGTCGCGATTCCGGCGGTGCTGGCTTACAACCTGTTCCTGCGGCAGCTCAAGACCGTGATGGCCGGGCTCGACGAGTTCGGGCAGGACCTGATCGCGCTGGCCGAACTGCGCCGCTTCCGGATCGACGCGCCGGTGCATGCCGCGCTGCCGGCGGCAAGCAATGCGGGCGTGCGCCGGGCGGCCGTATGAGGACGGACGAGCGCGAAGCCGACGCGGGCGAACCGCTCGGCGAGATCAACGTGACGCCGCTCGTGGACGTCGTCCTCGTGTTGCTGGTGATCTTCATGGTCGCGGCGCCGCTGATGACGCATGCGATCCGCGTCGACCTGCCGAAGGCAGCCGCGCCCGCGCGCGACCCGCGTGCGTCGACCGTCACCGTGACCGTCGACGCGCACGGCGCGATCCGGATCGACGGCACGCCGGCCGCGCCGGCCGAGGTCGAAGCCGTGCTGACACGCCGCGTCGCGCACGACCCGCAGACGAGCGTGAGCCTGCACGCGGACCGCAACGAGCCGTTCGGCACCGTGGCCGGCGTCATCGCGTCGATCGGACGCGCGCGTGTCGCGCATGTCGCGATCGCGACGGCGGACGGCGCTGCCGGGCCGGCGCCGTGAAGCGAACGACGTTAGCGGAGATACGCGCCGACCTGTCGATACGGATAACGATATAACGACGCGCCGACAAGAAAAGAGGAGACGTGGAGATGAAGGAAACCGATGGGGCGAAGCGCCGCTTCGCCGCACGGCGCGCGGGCGTGACGCTGTGCTTCGGCGGCATGCTCGGCGGCTGGCTCGCGCCCGCGTCGGCGCAGGTCGAACCGGCCGGCAACGCCGATGCGCCGACGCTCGCTCCGATCGTCGTCGTCGGCACGACGCCGCTGCTCGGGATCGGCACGCCGCTCTCGCGCGTGCCGGCCAACGTGCAGACGATTCGCGGCGAGGACCTCGCGCGCCAGCACGACAGCGTGCTGACCGACTACTTCGAGAAGAACGTCTCGAGCGTCGACATCAACGAGGCACAGGGCAATCCGTACCAGACGGATGTGAACTACCGCGGCTTCACCGCGTCGCCGGTGGTCGGCACGCCGCAGGGGCTGTCGGTGTTCGTCGACGGCGTGCGTGTCAACGAGCCGTTCGGCGACGTCGTGAACTGGGATCTGATCCCGCAGGCGGCGATCGACACGATGCAGCTGATCCCCGGTTCGAATCCGACCTACGGCCTCAACACGCTCGGCGGCGCGCTCGCGATCACGACGAAGAACGGCAGGACGAGCCCGGGCGGCGCCGCGCAGGTATCGATCGGCTCGTGGGGACGCAAGACCGCGCAGATCGAGCAGGGCGGACGCATCGGCAGCCACCTCGACTATTACGTGACGGGCAACGTCGCGAACGACAACGGCTGGGCCGATCACAACGCGAGCCGCGTGCGGCAGGGCTTCGGCAAGCTGCGCTACACGGACGCCGATACGACGCTGTCGATCTCGGCCGGCGGCGCGGACAACGCGCTGCAAGGCTCGCAGACGATTCCGCGCACGTTTCTCGACAATCGCGCGCAGGCCTACACCTATCCCGACCTGAACCGCAACAGCGCCGCGTACGTCACCGTGGCGGGCGACCATTCGTTCGGCGACCACGTGCAGTTGAGCGGCAACGTCTATTACCGGCACTATCGCAACACCAACATCAGCAGCAACGTGAACGACGATTTCGGCAGCGTCGACGGCAGCGGCGCCACCGACACCGTGCAGGCGACCAATGCCCGCTCGGTGATCGCGACCGACAGCTACGGCGCGAACCTGCAGCTGACGCTGCTCGGCAAGCTCGCCGGCATGGACAACCAGTTCGTGGCGGGCGCATCCGCCGATCTCGCGAACTCGGGGTTCGAGCAATCGTCGCAGGATGCGATGTTCACGGCGACGCGCGCGACGGTCGGCATCGGCGACTTCACGCAGACGACGCGCGCGAAGACGCGCAACGCGAACTACGGCGTCTACTTCGACGACACGCTCGCGCTGACGCGGCAATGGTCGCTGACGCTGGCCGGGCGCTACAACGTGTCGCGCGCGGCGATCGAGGACGTGAGCGGCCTGCAGCCGCTGCTCACCGCGCGCCATACGTTCGCGCGGTTCAATCCGGCCGTCGGCGTCACGTGGAATCCGGCGCCGGGCTTCACCGCGTATGCGACGTACAACGAAGGGATGCGCTCGCCGACCGCGATCGAGCTCGCGTGCGCCGATCCGGCCGCGCCGTGCTCGTTGCCGAACGACTTTCTCGCCGATCCGGCGCTAAAGCCCGTGATCGCGAAGACGATCGAGCTGGGCGCGCGCGGCCGGGTGGGCCAGGCGACGACGTGGAGCGCGGCCGTCTACCGCACGACGCTCGACGACGACATCCAGTTCATCAGCAGCAACGGCGGCGCGAGCACGCTCGGTTATTTCCAGAACGTCGGCAAGACGCGCCGGCAAGGCTTCGAACTCGCGGGCCATACGCGGCTCGGGCCGCTCGGCATCGGCGTCAGCTACAGCTATGTCGACGCCAGCTACCGCTCGACGTGGACCGAAAGCAGCGCGAGCAATTCGAGCGCCGATGCGCGCGGCAACATCGTCGTCCGCTCCGGCGACCGCATTCCGGGGATTCCGTCGAGCACCGTGAAGCTGCGGCTCGACTATGCGGCGACGCCGAAGTGGACCGTGGGCACCCGCATCACGTATCGCAGCGGCGTGTTCGCGCGCGGCGACGAGAACAACCAGGACGTGAACGGCAAGGTGCCCGGCTATTTCCTCATCGACCTCGACACGACCTGGCAGGTCACGAAGCAGCTGCAGCTTTTCGCGTCGGTGACCAACCTGCTCGACAAGCGCTATGCGAGCTTCGGGATGCTCGGCCAGAACGTATTCAATGGTCCTAACCATTCGTTCGACGGGCTCAATGCCGTCAACGAACAGTTCGTCGGGCCGGGCGCGCCGCGCGGCGCATGGGTCGGCGCGCGCTATGCGTGGGACTGAACGGGCGGCTCGGCATGTTGTGGTGCGTCTGCCGCCGCGACGTCGAGCACCTTGCGTACCGCGTGGGCAATGCCACGCGCGAGCGCAGCATCGCTCGCGAGATGCCCGGCCGGCACGCGCTCGACGATGGCGGCCGGCACCGCGCGCGCGAGTCGATCGACGTTGTTGACCGGGCACACGCGGTCGCGCGTGCCGTGCACCGCATGTATCGCAACGCCGGCTTGCGCGGCTTGCCGGGCGAGCGCCAGCAGGCGGCGTTCGCCGAGCCAGCAATGGCGTTGCAGGTAGTGCGCCTGGATCCGGTACTTGTCGATCAGCCGGTCGATCGCGGCTTGCGTCGGCCGCGCGCCGCGCGCCGGCCGCCCGGTCAGGATCGCGTCTTCATACGCGTTCCATGCGAGCGCGACCGCGCGCTGCCGCGCCGCGCCGGCGCCCGGCCGGAGACGCCGCGCGCAGCAGGCGATCAGGCGATCGGCGCGCGCGGTGCCGGCGGCGGCCGTCAGGCGCTGCCAGGCCCGCGGCGCGCGTGCGCGTGCACCGACGAACAGGCCGCGCACTTCGCGCGACGACGTGAGGAACAACCCGCGCAGCACGACGCCGGTGACGCGCGACGGATGCCGTCCCGCGTAGGCGAGCGCGAGCGCCGCGCCCCACGACCCGCCGACGACGCCCCAGCGTGCGATGCCGAGCCGCGCGCGCAGCGCGTCGAGATCGCCGATCAGTCGCATCGTGTCGTTGTGACGCAGGCCGCCGCGCGGCGTCGACGCACCCGCGCCGCGCTGGTCGACCAGCACGACGCGCGTGCGCGTCAGGTCGAACAGGCGCAGCACGGCCGGACGGCTGCCGCTGCCGGGCCCGCCGTGCAGCACGACGACCGGAGCGCCGCGCGGGTTGCCGGCCTCGGTCCATGCGATCGTGCATGCATCGCGGGACAGGCGGCGCACGGGGAAGGCGGAGCGGTGGCTGCGTGATGGCGACATGTCGGCCGGGTATAGACGGAGAGGGAAAGGCAATCGCGCGATGCGGCCGCGCCCGACCCGTATGAAGCCAGATTCGCGCCGGCGATGAAGATAGGGATTCGTCCGGGTGGCGGCACGCGTGCGTTTCACGTTATCACGTCGATCACGCGCTCGGGACGCCGCATCGACGGCAAGCCAGTGCCGTCATTTCATTTCCCTTTCAATTTCGGTCGGCGCGGCGATGCAACGAAACCAGATCGTGCGCGCATCCCGTCGTGGCCCGATGTTTGCTTGCATCAAGCGCAAACAGTCCGGCAGCGACCGGAAGGATCCCCGGAGGAGACAATGCGCGATGACGTTCATCCGACGGCCAACGCACGGGCCACGCATGCGCCCGGCTGGCCGACGCCGACGATCCAGAAGTCCCATGAGCGGTCCGAGACGTTCGGCCTGCAGGCGTCGGCACGTCCCGACTACGACCTGCTGTCCGGCGCCGCGCTGGCGCTCAAGCGCGAGCAGAACCGCGTGCTGTGCGTGCATGCGATGCCCGTGATGGAGACGCTGCACGAGCAGATCGTCAATACGCAGAGCATGATCGTGCTGACCGATGCGGAAGGGCTGATCCTGCATTCGATCGGCGACGACGATTTCCTGCGGCGCGCGGAGCGGGTCGCGCTGCGCCCCGGCGCGAACTGGGCCGAGAACCGGCAGGGCACCAACGCGATCGGCACCGCGCTCGCGGAGCTGTGTCCGATGGTCGTGCACGGCGACCAGCACTTCCTGGCCGCGAACCATTTCCTGACCTGCTCCAGCGTGCCGATTCTCGATCCGTACGGCGACGCGATCGGCGTGCTCGACGTGACGGGCGACCACCGCAGCTATCACCAGCACACGATGGCGCTCGCGAAGATGTCGGTGCAGATGATCGAGAACCACCTGTTCACGACGACCTTCCAGGAGACGCTGCAGGTGTCGTTCCACGGCCGCCCCGAATTCCTCGGCACGCTGATGGAAGGGATCGTCGCGTTCACCGCGGACGGCCGCTTCCTGTCGGCCAACCGCAGCGCGCAGTTCCAGCTCGGGATGCCGCTTGCCGCGCTGCGCGCGCATACGCTCGCGTCGCTGTTCGACGTGACGAGCGCGCAACTGATCGACCGGATGCGCGCGAGCACCGAGCCGCACGTGTCGCTGAACCTCGGCAACGGCGCGGTGGTCTGCGCGCGCGTGCAGTTCCGGCGCGCGTTGCGGGCCGAGGGCAGCCGGCCCGCCGAGGTGCACGACGGCGCCGCCCCCGCCGCGCGGCCGCCTGCCGCGCAGGGCGCGGCGAGCCTGTCGCGCCTCAGCTATCTCGACACCGGCGATCCGCAGGTCGCGGCGGTGATCGCGAAGGTCCGCAAGGTGATCGGCAAGGACATTCCGGTGCTGATCACCGGCGAAACCGGCACCGGCAAGGAACTGCTCGCGCAGGCGATCCACAACGACTCGCCGCGCCGCGACGGGCCGTTCGTCGCCGTCAACTGCGCGTCGATTCCGGAGACGCTGATCGAATCCGAGCTGTTCGGCTATGAGGAGGGCGCGTTTACCGGCGCCCGCCGCAAGGGCGCGACCGGCAAGCTGCTGCAGGCCAACGGCGGCACGCTGTTCCTCGACGAAATCGGCGACATGCCGTATCCGCTGCAGGTGCGGCTGCTGCGCGTGCTGCAGGAGCGCATCGTCAATCCGCTCGGCTCGACGAAGGCGATCGGCGTCGACATCGCGATCATCTGCGCGACCCACCGCGACCTGCGCGAGATGATCGCGCAGAACCGCTTCCGCGAGGACCTGTACTACCGGCTCAACGGCCTCGTCGTACGGCTGCCGCCGCTGCGCGACCGCACGGACCTCGCGGTGGTCGTCCAGAAGATGCTGCAGCGGGAGACGCTGTCGGGGCCCGGACGCCGGCCGTTGAGCGTCGCGCCCGACGTGATGGCGCTGTTCGAGCGTTGCGCGTGGCCGGGCAACTTCCGGCAGCTCGCGAACCTGCTGCGCACCGCGGCCGCGATGGTCGACGACGACTGCGAGATCCGCTGCGAGCATTTGCCGGACGACTTCTTCGACGACGTGCGGCGCGACTGTGGCGCGGCGGCGCAGGGCGCCGCTGCGCCGCCAGCGCTCGCAGCGGAAGCGCCAGCGTTCGCGAACGCGACCACGGCCGGTGATGCGCGGTTGCAGGACGTGGCCGCATCCGCGATCGCGGCCGCGCTCGCGCGTCATGGCGGCAACGTGTCCGCCGCCGCACGCGCGCTCGGCGTGTCGCGCAACACGATCTACCGCAAGATGCCGGCCGCCGGGCCGGATGCGCTGGAGCCGGACGAACCCTGACGGAAGCCGCGACTGTCACACCGGTGTGTCAGGTTGCAACACCCGGTGTTCAAGGATTCAACACTTGCTCACCAGGCCGCGCGCATCGTGAACCGTCGCTCGACGGATTCTGAAATGTTTATGTCGGTCAATCGTAAGGATTTCGGTGCCGTGACCACCCGGCGGTGGCCGCACGCCTGCGCACACCGCCGCGCGACGCAAATCCGGCCCCGGCACGCTCCTTGCTGAATGGGTATCGGCCGCTCGATCGATGCGGTTTGTTCGACTCACCAACTCAACAAGGAGACACATCATGCAGTGGACCACCCCGGCTTATACCGACCTGCGTTTCGGTTTCGAAATCACGATGTACATCGCCAACCGCTGATCGACGCGCGCAGTGCCGCCCGCATCGACGGACACGATGCGGGCGGCACCCGGAGCACACGCAGATGAAGATCAAGATACTCGGCTCGGGCGCCGGCGGCGGGCTGCCGCAATGGAACTGCAACTGCGGCAACTGCCGTCGCGCGCGGGCCGGCACCGACGGCATCGTGCCGCGCACGCAATCGTCGATCGCCGTCAGCGGCGACGGCAGCGACTGGGTGCTGGTGAACGCGTCGCCGGACATCCTCGCGCAACTGCGCGCCGCCCCCGACCTGCAGCCCGCCCGCGCGATCCGCGACAGCGCGATCGTCGCCGTCGTGCTGTGCGACGCGCAGATCGATCACGTGACGGGCCTGCTGATGCTGCGCGAACGCACGTCGCCGCTGCCGCTGTACGCGAGCGCACCGGTGCTCGACGACCTGTCGACCGGGCTGCCGCTCGTGCCGCTGCTCGGCCACTACTGCGGGGTCGACGTCCACCCGATCGCGCCGGGCCAGCCGTTCGCGATCGCGGGCGCCGGCGGTCTTCGCTTCACAGCCGTGCCGGTCGACAGCAAGCCGCCGCCGTATTCGCCGCGCCGCGAGGCGAGCGTGCCGGGCGACAACATCGCACTCCTGATCGAAGATACGGCGACCGGCCGGCACGCGTTCTACGCGCCGGGGCTCGCCGACGTCGACGACGGCGCGCGCGCCGCGATGCGCGACGCCGATCTCGTGCTGGTGGACGGCACCTTCTGGACCGGCACCGAGATGATCGACCTCGGCCTGTCGTCGAAGCACGCGGCCGACATGGGGCATCTCGCGCAGTGCGGCGACGCGGCGCGGCCCGGGATGATCGAGCAGTTGCGGCAGTTGCCGGCGCACACGCGCAAGGTCCTCACGCACATCAACAACACGAATCCGATTCTCGACCCAGGTTCCGCGCAGTGCGCGCAGTTGCGCGAGCACGGCATCGAGGTCGCCCACGACGGCATGCAATTCGAGGTCTGACCATGAACGCACCGATTCCCGCCGCGGCGCTGCACGCGACGCCCTGGAGTGCGCAGGAGTTCGAGGCGCGCCTGCGCGCGCTCGAATCGCGCTACCACATCCATCATCCGTTCAACCGGCGCTTGAACACCGGCGCGTGCTCGCCGGCGCAGATCCGCGGCTGGGTCGCGAACCGCTTCTACTATCAGGTCAGCATTCCGCTGAAGGACGCGGCGATCCTGTCCAACTGCCCGGACCGCGACACGCGCCGGCTGTGGGTCGAGCGGATTCTCGACCACGACGGTCACGGCGGCCAGGAAGGCGGGATCGAGGCCTGGGCGCGGCTCGGCGAGGCGGTCGGCATCGAGCGCGCGGAGCTGTGGTCGCTCGCGCACGTGCTGCCCGGCGTGCGGTTCGCGGTCGACGCCTACGTCAATTTCGCGCGGCACGCGCCGTGGCAGGAGGCCGTGTGCTCGTCGCTGACCGAGATGTTCGCGCCGCAGATCCACCTCGACCGGCTCGCGGGCTGGCCGTCCCACTATCCGTGGATCGAGGCGGACGGGCTGCAGTATTTCCGCAGCCGCGTGCCGCTGGCGCAGCGCGACGTCGAACACGGGCTCGCGGTGACGCTGAGCCATTTCACGACACCGGACGCGCAGCGGCGCGCGCTAGACATCCTGTCGTTCAAGCTGGATGTGCTGTGGTCGATTCTCGACGCGATTGAAAAGGCGTACCCCGCATGAACTCCAACGAAGCCGTCAGCGGCGTTCCGCTGCGCCCCTCGCTGAGGGGCATGTACCGCCTGCAGTGGGAGGCGGCCCAGGATGCGTACGTGCTCCTGTATCCGGAAGGCATGGTCCGGCTCAACCCGAGCGCGGGCGAGATCCTCGCGCGCTGCGACGGCAAGCGCGAGCTCGACGACATCATCGACGAGCTCGAGCGGCTGTTCAGCACGTCGGATCTCGCGTCGGACGTCTATCGCTTCCTCGATCATGCGCGACTGCGCGGCTGGCTCGACTGACATGGACATGACACCGCCTCCGAACCGCCCGAGCGCGCCGCTGTGGCTGCTCGCCGAGCTCACGTACCGCTGTCCGCTGCACTGCGCGTTCTGCTACAACCCCGTCGACTTCGCGACGCACGGCGCGGAGCTCGACACCGACGCGTGGCGCACGGTGATCAGCGACGCACGCGCGCTCGGCGCCGCGCAGATCGGCTTTTCCGGCGGCGAACCGCTGCAGCGCGACGATCTGGAGGTGCTGGTCGAGCATGCGCGGTCGCTGGGTTTCTATACGAACCTGATCACGTCGGGCGTGGGCCTGAATGCCACGCGCATCGGCCGGCTCAAGGCGGCCGGCCTCGATCATGTCCAGCTGTCGCTGCAGGATTCGACGCGCGAGCTGAACGACTTCCTGACCAGCACGCGCACGTTCGACCTCAAGCGCGGCGTCGGGCGGCTGATCAAGTCGCATGGCTATCCGATGGTGCTGAACTGCGTGCTGCACCGGTACAACCTGCCGCACGTCGGCCAGATCATCGAGATGGCGCTCGACCTCGGCGCGGATTTTCTCGAGCTTGCCAACACGCAGTACTACGGCTGGGCGATGCTGAATCGCGACCAGCTGATGCCGACCGCCGAACAGCTGCGCGAAGCGGAGGAAACGGTCAACCGCTACCGGAAGCTCGTCGGCGAACGGTGCAAGATCCTGTTCGTCGTGCCCGACTACTTCGAGCAGCGGCCGAAGGCCTGCATGAACGGCTGGGGCTCGGTGTTCCTCGGCGTCGCACCGGACGGCACCGCGCTGCCGTGCCATGCCGCGCGCGGGTTGCCGGGCCTCGCGCTGCCGAACGTGCGCGACCGGTCGCTGAAGGAGATCTGGTACGACAGCGACGCATTCAACGCGTTTCGCGGCGACGGGTGGATGCGCGATCCGTGCCGCACCTGCGACGAGCGTCACACGGATCACGGCGGGTGCCGCTGCCAGGCGTACATGCTGGCCGGCGATCCGGCGCAGGCCGATCCGGTCTGCGCGAAGTCCGAACATCACGGCCGGGTCGAACAGGTCGTGCAGTTCGCGCGGCGGGCAGGGCGCGAGGACGAGCGGCCGCTGATCTTTCGCAGTATTGCGAATTCGATCGCGAGCTGAGCGACAGCGGGCGGCATGTCGGTGAGCCTCACTTGTTCGACCGCTTGACCGCTTGCCGTGCCGCCTGCTCGAGCAGCGCCGCGAACGCCGCTTCGTCGACGCGCAGCCCCCTCGGCGTGCGGCGCACCTGCAGCGCCGCGAGCATCCCGGCCTCGAACGTATCGAGCACCACCGGATGAATGTAGCAGCGCCGGCACACGGCCGGCGTGTTGCGCAAGACCTCGGCGACGGTGCGCACCGTTTCGACGATCTGCTTGCTGGCGTGCGCGACGTCCTGCTGCGGCACGCGCCGCAGCAATGCCAGCGCCTGCACGCTGCCTGCCCACGTCCGGTAATCCTTGGCCGTGAACGCCGCGCCCGCTGCGTCGCGCAGATAGTCGTTCACGTCGCACGAGCCGACCGAATGGCGCGTGCCGTCTTCGTCCAGATACTGGAACAGCTCGTGTCCCGGCAGCTCCGCGCAACGGCGCACGATGCGGCCGACGCGCGGGTCGTCGACCGTCACGTCGTGCTCGATCCCGCTCTTGCCCGTGAAGCGCAGTCGCACCTGTCCCGGACCGATCGTCACGTGGCGCTTGCGCAGCGTCGTCAGCCCGTACGACGCGTTCTCGCGCGCATACTCGGCGTTGCCGATCCGCGCGAGCGTCGTGTCGAGCAGCCGGACGACCGTCGCGACGATCTTCGCGCGCGGCATGCCGGGCAGCGCGAGATCGCGCGCGACGCGTGCGCGGATGCGCGGCAGCGCGCGGGCGAATTCAGCCATCCGTGCGTACTTGTTCGCGTCGCGTGTCGCGCGCCACTGCGGGTGATAACGATACTGCTTGCGTCCGCGCGCGTCGCGCCCCGTCGCCTGCAAATGGCCGCGCGGGTCCGTGCAGATCCACACGTCGGTGTAAGCGGGCGGAATCGCGAGCGCGTTGATGCGGGCGATCTCGTCGGCGTCGCGGATGCGCGTGCCGTCCGGCGCGTAGTACGCGAAGCCGTTGCGCAGCCGCCGGCGCGTGTAGCCGGGGCGCCGGTCGTCGACGTGGCGCAGCGGCGCGGCGGACACGTCCGCGTCCGGAGGTGCCGCGCGGGGCGTGCGCGTCTTCATGCTGCGATGCGTCGATCGACGCGCGCGGTCGATCCGCGCATCGGCGGTGCGGGTTCCGCTCGTCGCTGCTGCGGACATCGTCTTCTCCTTGTCGTTCGCGCGATTCGAGCGTGACAGCAAGAAGCGTGCGCCGTGCTTTCGGCGCCACGCCGTTACCGTTGCACCGGCCGATCATGGAGAAAAACAATCCGGGTGGCGTTCTCGTTGATCGCCCCGAGTTCATTTGACGACGCCGCCCCGCCCGCTTAGGTGTTTATACGTATGCCGATACCGATATCGCTTCAATCCAATATTTCATTGGAAGGTTATCGGACTTGTTCCTAGACTGATCCGGGGCGTACATCTCGGGCCGGCCGCAACGGCCGGGCCGCCTCGCCCCGAACCGCGCCCGTGCCACGCAGAACCACAACAGCACGACACGGCACCGCGCCAGGCCGGCGCCGCGGCATACAACGACACCATCGGAGACGGACCATGACATTCATCAGGAAGCTGGCGGCCGGCGCGATCGTCGCCGCGGCGACGGTGCTGGCCACCGGCGCGCACGCGCAGCAAAAGCCGATCACGCTCGGGTTCTCGCAGGTCGGCGCGGAAAGCGCGTGGCGCACCGCGAACACCGTGTCGGTGAAGGGTGCGGCGAAGGAGGCCGGCATCAACCTGAAATTCTCGGACGCGCAGCAGAAGCAGGAGAACCAGATCCGCGCGATCCGCTCGTTCATCGCGCAGAAGGTCGACGTGATCGCGTTCTCGCCGGTCGTCGAGTCGGGCTGGGAGCCGGTGCTGACCGAAGCGAAGGCGGCCCGTATCCCGGTGATCCTGACCGATCGCGGCGTCGACGTGAAGGATCCGTCGCTGTACGTGACGATGATCGGCTCCGACTTCCTCGAGGAAGGGCGGCGCGCGGGCCACTGGCTGGAAGAGCGCTACAAGAACGATGCGGGCCCGGTCAACATCGTCGAGCTGCAGGGCACGGTCGGCTCGGCGCCCGCCAACGACCGCCGCGCGGGCCTGCTCGAAGTGATCAAGAACAATCCGAAGTTCAAGGTGATCGCGTCGCAAAGCGGCGACTTCACGCTCGCCGGCGGCAAGCAGGTGATGGAAGCGTTCGCGAAGACCTACGGCAAGCAGATCAACGTCGTCTACGCGCACAACGACGACATGGCGCTCGGCGCGATCCAGGCGATGGAAGAGGCCGGCATCAAGCCCGGCAAGGACGTGAGCGTCGTGTCGTTCGATGCGACCAAGGGCGGCTTCCAGGCGATGGTCGCCGGCAAGATCAACGTCGACGTCGAATGCAGCCCGCTGCTCGGCCCGCAGCTGATGACCGCGGTGAAGGACGTGGTCGCCGGCAAGCAGCTGCCGAAGCGCATCGTCACGAACGAGACGGTGTTCCCGATGAGCGTCGCGGCGCAGGTGCTGCCGACCCGCAAGTACTGAGTCCCGGCGCACGCGGACGGCGGCGCATTCGCCGCCGTCCGGCCGCCGCTTCGAATCGAGGGCGATCCATGACGAGTCCGCCGGTGGTCGAGATGATCGGCATCGACAAGGCGTTTCCGGGTGTCCACGCGCTGCAGCGCGTGAACTTCCGGCTGTTTCCGGGCGAGATCCATGCGCTGATGGGCCAGAACGGCGCCGGCAAGTCGACGCTGATCAACGTGCTGACCGGCGTGCACGCGCACGACGCGGGCGAGATTCGCGTCGGCGGTGCGCCGGTGAGTTTCGCCGCGCCGCGCGAGGCCGAGGCGGCCGGGATCCAGACGCTGTACCAGGAAGTGAACCTGTGCGCGAACCTGTCGGTCGCGGAGAACATCTTCGCGGGCCGGCAGCCGATGCGGCGCGGCGCGATCGACTGGAAGACGATCCACGCGCGGGCACGCGATGCGCTCGCCGAGCTCGACCTGTCGCTCGACGTCACGCGCTCGCTCGACGCGTATCCGATCGCGGTGCAGCAGATGGTCGCGATTGCGCGGGCCGTGTCGGTCGACGCGCGCGTGCTGATTCTGGACGAACCGACGTCGAGCCTCGACGACGGCGAGGTCGCGCGGCTGTTCGACGTGCTGCGCCGGCTGAAGGCGTCGGGCATCGCGATCCTGTTCGTCACGCACTTTCTCGAACAGACCTACGCGGTGTCCGACCGGATCACCGTGATGCGCAACGGCGAGCGCGAGGGCGAGTACCTCGCGCGCGACCTGCCGGTCGACGTGCTGGTCGCGAAGATGACCGGCCGTGAGCCGATGTCCGGCACGCTGCAGGCGGGCGCGGCGGCCGTGCAGCGCGATGCCGATGCAGCTGCGCCGTTCCTGTCGATGCGGCAGGTCGGCCGGCGCGGGATGATGAGCCCGCTCGATCTCGACGTGCGGCCCGGCGAAATCGTCGGACTGGCCGGGCTGCTCGGCTCGGGGCGCACGGAGACCGCGCGGCTCGCGTTCGCGGCCGAGCGCACCGACACCGGCGCGATCGAGATCGACGGCGCGCGCAAGCGGCTCGCGTCGCCGCACGACGCGGTCCGCAACGGGATCGCGTATTGCCCGGAGGATCGCAAGAAGGAGGGCATCGTCGCCGCGCTGTCGATCCGCGAGAACATCGTCCTCGCGCTGCAGGCGCGGCGCGGCTGGTGGCGGCTGATCAGCCGTGCGCGCCAGCGCGAGCTCGCCGACACGTACATCGCGCGGCTAGGCATCAAGGCGCGCGACGCGGAGCAGCCGATCGGGCTGCTGTCGGGCGGCAACCAGCAGAAAGTGCTGCTCGCGCGCTGGCTCGCGACGGAGCCGAAGCTGCTGATCCTCGACGAGCCGACCCGCGGCATCGACGTCGCCGCGAAATTCGACATCATGGAGCGCGTGCTCGCGCTGTGCGCGCAAGGGCTCGCGATCCTGTTCATCTCGTCGGAGATCAGCGAAGTGGTGCGCGTGAGCCACCGGATCGCGGTGCTGCGCGACCGCCGCAAGGTCGCCGAACTGACCGGTGCCGACGCGTCGGAGGAACACGTGTACCAACTGATTGCGGGAGGCCGGTCATGATGCGGCTCCGTGGATTGCTTCGTCATCCGCTCGTATGGCCGGTGCTGACGCTCGCGCTGCTGTTCGCGCTCGACGTCGCGCATCGGCCGGGCTTCCTGGCGATCGCGCTGCTCGACGGTCACCTGTTCGGCGCGCCGGTCGACATCCTGAATCGCGCGGCGCCGCTCGTGATCGTGTCGCTCGGCATGACGCTCGTGATCGCGACGCGCGGGATCGACATCTCGGTCGGTGCGATCGTCGCGATCGCGGGCGCCGCCGCGGCGATCGTGCTCGACGGCGATCCGGCGCGGGTCGGCACGGCGCTCGCCGCCGCGCTCGGCGTCGGGTTGCTCGCCGGCGCATGGAACGGCGTGCTCGTCGCGTTCGTCGGGATGCAGCCGATCATCGCGACGCTGATCCTGATGGTCGCCGGACGCGGCATCGCGCAGCTGCTGACCGGCGGGCAGATCATCCCGATCGGTGCGCCCGGCTACCTTGCACTCGGCGGCGGCTATCTCGCGGCCGTGCCGTGCGCGGTCTGGATCGCGCTTGCGACGATCGCGGCGACCGCGCTGCTGGTGAACCGCACGGCGCTCGGCCTGTTCATCCGCGCGATCGGCGTGAACCCGGTCGCGACGCGGCTCGTGGGCTTGCGCGCGGGGGCGGTCGTGTTCGGCGTGTATCTGTGCTCCGGCGTGATGTCGGCGCTCGCCGGCATCCTCGCCAGTTCGAACGTGCGCAGCGCCGACGGCAACAACGCGGGGCTGCTGCTCGAGCTCGATGCGATCCTCGCGGTGACGCTCGGCGGCACGTCGCTGCTCGGCGGCCGCTTCAGCCTCGCCGGCTCCGTGCTCGGCGCGCTGATCATCCAGACGCTCACTTACACGACCTATTCGATCGGCGTGCCGCCGGAGGCGACGCTCGTCGTGAAGGCGATGGTCGTGATCGTCGTGACGCTGATCCAGTCGGACGCGGCGCGCGCGCTGGTCGTCCGGCACGCGTCGCGGCTGCTGCCTTCCGCGCGTTCGCGCGCCACCACCGGAGCGACGCCGCGATGAACCGATTCCTCGCACGGCTCGCCGACCCGCGCACGCTGCCGATCGTCGTGACGATCGTGCTGTTCGCCGCGCTGTTCGGCTTCGGATCCGTGATGTATACGGGTTTCTTCTCGATGCAGGTGCTGACCGGGCTGCTCGTCGACAACGCATTCCTGCTGATCGTCGCGATCGGGATGACGTTCGTGATCGTGTCGGGCGGCATCGACCTGTCGGTCGGCTCGGTCGTTGCGCTGACAACGATCTTCTGCGCGGTCGGCGCCGAGCGATGGCACTGGCCCGTCTGGGCGATCGTGCCGCTCGTGCTCGTGTTCGGCGCGTTGTACGGTGCGGCGATGGGCGCGCTGATTCATTACTTCCGCCTGCAGCCGTTCATCGTCACGCTGGCCGGGATGTTTCTCGCGCGCGGCGCGTGCTTCCTGATCACGACGCAGTCGATCACGATCAACGAGCCGACCTTTCATGCGCTCGCGGGCATCAGCGTGCCGGCGGGCGGTGGGACGCTGAGCGCGGGCGCGCTGATCGCGCTCGCGACGCTGGCCGCCGCGGTCTACGTCGCGCATTTCACGCGCTTCGGCCGCAACGTGTATGCGATCGGTGGCAACGAGCGCTCGGCGCTGCTGATGGGGCTGCCGGTCGCGCGCACGAAGGTCGGCGTGTATGCGCTGAGCGGCTTCTGCTCGGCGCTCGGCGGCGTGGTGTTCACGCTGTACGTGCTGTCCGGCTATGGGCTGCAGGCGCAGGGAATGGAACTCGATGCGATCGCCGCGACCGTGATCGGCGGCACGCTGCTCACCGGCGGAGTTGGGTACGTGATCGGCTCGGTGTTCGGCGTCGGCATCCTCGGCACGATCCAGGTGCTGATCACGTTCGACGGCACGCTGAGCTCGTGGTGGACGCGGATCGTGATCGGCGCGCTGCTGTGCGTGTTCTGCCTGCTGCAGCGGATCATCGAGCGGCATGCGGCGCGGCGGCGGAGCGGCGGCACCGGGCTCGATCCGAAACGGCGCAAGCGGGAAGTCGCGCAGGCCGGGTCGGCTGCGCCGGGTGACGATGCGGCGCTGGTGTCGACGATGCGGCGGGTGTGGCGGGTATGGCGCTTCACGCCGTCGGCGGCGCGCCGGTGACGGTTATGCAGGTTCGGGCATATCCATCTCCGGTTCGGCGTTGAACGGCGTATGTTTCGACGCATCGGCGATGCCGATGTGTTTCAGCAACGCGGTCAGCTGCTCGATCGCGTGCAGGTCCGGCGCATCGAGCGGCTCCCGTACCGCCTGCACGAACGCCACATGCATGCTCGTCGAGTCATGCCACGATATCGGCAAGGCGGCCGTTGCCGGCGAGCACGGCCGGTTCGTCGAGCGCCGCGCCGGCCGTCACGAGTGTTTGGGGACGACCGCCGGACATGTCGGCGCCCCGAAGTGACGATCAGAACCGATGACGCAGCCCCAGATTGACGAGGGCCTGCTTTTTCGTGCCGTTGTAGCCGTATGAACCGATCGACGCCTGTGCCGGCACCGCACCGCCGGCACCGTCCCCGGTATTCCCGCTTGCATGCTGATAAGCGGCCGTCATGTAGACATCCGTACGCTTCGACAGGTTGTAATCGGCACCGACCGATGCCTGGTGGTAGTTCGCCGCGGTGTCGCCGCCCGACTTCGTGAAGCTGTAGCCGACCCCGACGAGCAGCGCGGCGGACGCCTGATAGTTCAGGAAGCCCTGGGCGGTGTTGTAGTGTTCGTTCTTCGCGAACACCGATGCGCCGTCGCGTCGATACTGGGCGTTGCTGTAGCCGGCGCCCACGGTGAACGCACCGATCACGTACTGACCGGCCACCCGAGCGATGCCGATGGAATGGGCCGTCTGGTAGCCGGTATTGATTGCGCCGTCGAACGTTCCGTCCGACGTGCTCGACCATGTCGTGCGGTTTCCCGTGACGGGATTCGCGTTGGCTGCATAGAAGTAGCCGCCGGCGAGACTCAGCGGACCGTTGGCGTACGACACGCCGGCCGAATACGACTGCTTCGAGCCGGTGCTGCCCGCGACACCGCCTAGCGAATACATCGCCTCGAACTGGAGTCCGGCGATGACGGGCGACGTGTATTTGACCGCGTTGTCGACGCGGAAGCTGTTGTCGTAGTTGTCGACATCACCGGCGGTGGCGAACACGCTGCCGAAGTAGTTGTCGGCGGTAATCGGCTGCACGAGGTCGATCAGCGGATCGTATTGGCGACCGAGCGTGAGCGAGCCATACTGGTTGCTGGTCAACCCGACATAGGCCTGGCGGCCGAAAATGCGGCTGCCCTGACCGAGGCCGCCCGTACTCGGATTGAAACCGTTTTCCAGCTGGAAGATCGCCGCCAGGCCGCCGCCGAGATCTTCCGAACCCTTGAGCCCCCAACGACTGCCCGACAGATTGCCGGCGCTGCTGTTGCCGAGCGCCCAAAGGTTCTTGCCGCCATCGGCGTTGCGCACGTACGTGAGCGACGTGTCGATCGTCCCGTAAAGCGTCACGCTCGACTGCGCGTGGGCTACGCCGCCCATCGCGACCGACGCGATCGCAAGGACAGGAAAAAATGCGTGTTTCATGGTCTCTCCTTTTGCAAGCATGCCTGCGTTCAAATGAACGGAAGCAGACTACATCGAGAGATTTTTAGTGCGAAATTAAAATGGCGAGGTGTCTCAAAAAAATAACGGAGAGTGATGCATTTCGGTTCGTGCAGGCTGGTCGAATTGACGATGTCTTTGATCGAAGTGGAGTTTGCGGGGAGAAGGGAGGGTGATTTTTTTCGATGAATAAATGAGGGTGCGGCGGGATAACATAGTCGTGATACGCCAATGATTTGATTTAATCGGACTTCATGGTTTTTTGGGAGCGATTTTCGATTTTATTATTGGCGAGTCCGGGGCGAGCCGGCGCGGAGTCGGCACTCTCGTTCATCGTGCAGCCTCATCGTCCGGGGTATGTGCCGACTCTTCGGGAAACCGTGCCGAGGCGTATCGAAAGATCCGGGGCGAGACGTGCGGAGTCGGACCGGCAAGGAAACCGCATCGAGTGATGGTGGTGCAGACACGCTCATTTCCGAGGCTGGGGTGCAGTGCATTCTGCATGCTTGGTCTACAGGCGCTGCGGTATTAACTCATGGTTGTTCCGCAAGCGACATCATCCGGGAAGGAAGGCGTTTTCAAACTGCGTCCCACATTGGAAAATTCCCGGTTATGGGCGTTGAAGACGCAGGAATCAGTGGCCGGAAAATTCGAAGACGATGGCGAGCCGATAATCGCTGCACGATGAGCGAGATCGATGTGCGGGTCGACCGTCCGATCGAATGGTGTATGTAAAGCCTGTTCGACGATGCTTCACAGCGAGAGCAATCATCGCGACCGAAGTCATGCCGGCAGGAATTCGATTCCCGAGCGTGATTGGTTGAGGCGGGCGCCGCCAAGCGTCGGATGTCAACGCGCACGTCGTACGATCACGCCCGTGACAATTCGGTTTCCTTAGCGATTGGCAGGGCGATATCTCCGATTCGCGAGTTGCCGCATGCGCCTTCGAGCGGTCGACGACCCGGCAAGCATCACGATCGGCCGGCTGCAGAGTCGCATGTTCCGGAAACCGATGGCCCTGGTGATGTGACGCGCGGGCCGTGGCGCACGTCGGGTTTGATGTTACGAAATATTCGGGCATTCCCAGTCGCGCGGATTTATCTGCCGAAATTCGGCTATCATCGTCAAATAATATTTCGAATGCATCTGGAAGAATTTACTTAATATAGGCAAACGTTAAAGCGCTTGCCATCTATGATTTTTTCGTATCGCGCTTGCATGGTAAAGCTTGCAAGGTAATATCCCCTCCCGCAGAGGGAGGCATTGCGCATATTTTTTTGTCTCATCTCTCCAGCCGTCGAGGCGGCGGACAACGCGAACGCGTCGATTCCTTATGACCCATGCTGTAAGGATCTGTAAGGAACTGAACGCATGTTCTATTTCCGGAGTGAAACATGCGCTGCTCGTTGTGTTGCAAAAATGTTTCGTCAATGATCTGGATCAAATCTCCATGACTTTGTGCCGTCACGCCAGCTCCTATTCCTGATTATCAACAAATAATTGGTTCCATATCATCGCCTTGACTGATTCCGTCAACAATGAGGCGGGATCGGACACCGACGGATCGGCCGACGATTTAGCCGCATATGATGCGCTGCAGAAAATGCAAAAAATTGTTAAGAGGCCGAGATGATGCAAATAGCGCCGAACGAAACGACTACGGGGTTCAGAGTGAGTGGTGACCGGGGAAGAAGCGTCGGTCGTCGGCGGGACAGCGTCATCATCCTGCTGCTCGACGGATTTTCGATCATGCAAATGGGCCGGCTGGCCGCGGTATTCGAACTTGCAAATCAGCTCGAAGGCGTGAACGTCGCGTTTGCCGATCGCTATGAATTGCGGCTTTATTCCAGTCACGGCGGTGCCGTTCGTTCGTCGTCGGGTGTACAGATCTGGACGGAAGCGGCCCGCCCGCTCGATGCGAGCAGTGTGCAGGCCATGTTCGTGCTCGGTGGACAGGGGCGGGCAAGCGGCCTCGACGATGCGTTCATCAGCTGGTTGCAGCATGCCCATCAGCGCGCCCGCGTGGTCAAGGGCGACAATGCCGGCGCCGAAATGCTGACGGCGATTCGCCTGAACCAGAAAGTTCCGGAAGTCGTGCCGCAGGCGGTGCTTGCCGTTGGCGGTACGGGCGAATCGGGGCCATCCGACGACGATGGCGAAGGCATGTTCGCGGCCGCGTTGTCGATCGTCGTGCGTGACGCCGGCTACGAAGTCGCGCAAGAGATCGTTTCGTACATGATGCCGGGGGCGAACCGGAAATTTGCGAGCGTCCTGTTCGGGGCGCAGGAGGCGCGAGCCAGTGAATTGATTCGCGCGGCCGCTCAGCATCTTCGAGCCAACAGTGCGAATCGCATCTCGATCGCCAATGCAGCGCAGGCCGCTGCGATGAGCGAGCGGAATTTCCTGCGGCGCTTCAAGAACGAAATCGGCGTGACGCCAACCGAATTCGTGCTGCGGGTGCGGCTCGAAAAGGCATGCTCCATGCTGGTCGAGACGGATTTGCCCGCCGACAAGGTCGCGCGGCGGGTCGGCCTCGGTAGTGGAGACCGGCTGGCCAAGCTGTTCCGCCAGCATCTGTCGATGTCGCCGACGGAGTATCGCGCGGCCGCTCGGGACAGAATGTTCGCGTCGGTCGGCGGCTCGGACATTCGCAACGGTACATCGTCGCTTTGATGCCCGCGCCGGGGTAACGACCGGCGTCGGGTAGTCGATTTGTCCGCCGGAGCAGCGTTCGCCCGATTTCAGGCGGACGTGCCGAAGTAGGTTCGCGTATTCGAATGGACCGTTTGGTCGGCGACGATCTCGTCGGCGGTCGCCCATCGGTAGGCAGTGTGCTGGGCATTCGGCAGCGACACGAGGTCGAACTTGCCCCGGAGCTTGTATCCCATCACCACATAGTGCGTCGAGATGCCCGGTTCGCCGCCAAAGTTGTCTTCGTAGAGGTGATCGTAGATGCCGATCAGTTCGGCATCCGCACGTTCCAGACCGCTACATCCGAGTTCGTCGCGCGCGATGCGATTGAACGCATCGTCGAGACGCTCGTTCTTGCGAATCCGGCCGCCCGGCACGAACCAGAAACCCTGCGCGGGACGATTGACACGGTGACCGAGTAGATACGCGCCATCGCCGTTCGAGATGATCAGGTCGATCGCAACGAGCGGGGTTGCGTCGACGACGCGCAAGAAAGTGTCCAGCGGAAGCATGGCGGATGGGCTCCTGGAAGTCTGTCGAAGTGCACCGGCATCGTTGCGCGTTCGAGGCGACTCGGTCACGACGATGACATGCCGGCTTCGTCGATGAGCGAACGTTGAATGTCCGTCTGCACGAATCTCATCATGGCCAGTCGAGGTTGCGCTCGTCGGCCAAAACACCGAAGCAATCCGCCAATTGCAGGAAGCGGATCGGGCGTGACGGCGCAATGCCCGTCGAGAAACGTGTGCGCGTGCATCAATACATTTTCATTCGGCCATGATCGTGGTCGAAGCCGCCATCTCGTTTTGAAACGGTCGATTCGACGTTACGCTTTTGTCTGGCCTTTCGAGGAGACGCGTTCACCCCGGAACTCTCCTCGGAATTTTGCCTGCGTGCCGTGTGGCACGCAGGCCTTTTTATTCATCACGGGTCGAGCTGCGCGTACGGTGAATGTCAGTCGCCGTCGTTCGAGTCGTGGATCCGCAAGACGATCCGTGTGGCCTGGCTTCGAACATTACGAAGCAGTGCGAACGTTGTTGCACGCGCGCGGTGCTTCGCGTCGCGCGCCGCCCGGAGGAAACGTACGGTAACCGGTTGGCGGAATCGTCGGATCAATTGTCATGTCCGGCATGCTGCATTGCAATGTACGCTATCGGCATCGAACCGCGCGCCATCTGATGCGCGGTATCTCGCCGAAAACGGAGCATCGCCGCCATGAACGTCGCGCTTCTTATCTTCTCGAGGATTTGCTTCGTCTGGATTCTCGTCTACCTCGTCTTCAGCACCGCGTCCGGCCTTTGGGCCGGCGCACGACATGGTCAGGGGCTGCTGCTGCTCGAATTTCAGTCGCGCCGGGCCCGCGGCTCGCGTGAGGTGGCGCGAGCTCGAATCTTGAAAAGGATGGCGCTGTCGGCGCTGCTCGCGCTACCCGTGGCGATTGCATCGCTCGTTGCGAGCGCGGTGATGTCGTAGACGCCCGGCTCGCGTGTGCGTCGTCATGCGGCTGGAGCGAGTACCGGCCGGCTCGAACAAAAAAATACAAGGAACTGAAGGGGCGGCGGATTGCTGCATCGCGTCGTCAGCGCGTTTCGCCAGGCGCCGGGCTGGCGGATCCGGGCTAATCGGCCTTGCGCGGCACCCGTGGCCGAATACGACGCATCGATGCAGGCTGATCGTCAACGACGCCGATCGCGTTGCGCCACCGTACTGTCGAGTTCGAGGGCCGAATCGACTGCTGCTCCACAGCGATGCTCGCCAGCACATGATCATGTCGCACCACATTGCTTGCCGTTGTGATTCATGCACGAAGGTGCCGCGCATCTTGCCGAACGCCTGACGGCCCGTGGGCGCACCACGACGCTTCGATCACCGAACGACTGCCGTCGGATATCACTCGCTCGTCATGCGAGCGCCGCTGTTTCTGCAAGCTCTTCGTCATCCGTTTCGCTGCCGCGAGGTAGTCGGAAACCGCCAACATTTGGCCGATCAGGGAATTCCCGCAGACTAATCCGACGACTGTTTGTTCGAATCGGCCAGTGTTTAAACGCCATTCGGCGCCCTCGGTATGATGCGTCGCAACGGAGTAAAAAACGACGACCGAAGTTGATTGGACTGATTGTCCGAGAGCACGCCATGACGCACACGAGTGTCGATCATTCGGGAGATGAAGCGGCAGCAGATGTTGGGGGAAAGCGGTCACGCAGGAATCGGGATATCGGCGTTGTCGTCTTCGACGGGTTCTCGTTGTTTGCGGCGGGCGCGGTATTCGAGGTGTTCGAAGTAGCCAATGAAATCTATGCGCCGCGCGCGACAGGACTTCCGCTGTACGACATTCGCTTCTATTCGTCGAAGGGTGGAAACATCGTCTGGTCGTCGGCCATCAGCGTGCGGACATTCGCATGCGATGCGGGCACGGCGCACGCATTCGATGCGCTGTTCGTCGCGGGTGGCGAAGGTGCGCGTCGCGCGTCGCGCGACGCCCGGGTGATCGACTGGTTGCGGATCGTGCTGCCGAAGGCGGGCATGGTCGAGACGATCGGCGAAGGCAGGATGTTGATCGATGCGGCGCTGAATGGCTCGCACGTGATCGATGCAGTGGATGCGGTGCGCGTGGGTCGCGGCGGCTACGAGCCGGCAAGAGCCGCATTGGCGCTCATCGAACGCGACCTGGGTGGCGATGCGGTGCGAGGCATTGTGGCGCGGCTCGCGCTGGGCGACGCATTCGAGCCGGCCGAGCAGGAGGGTGAAGTGCGCAATGGCACGCCAGCCGATCGGGTCCGCGCGACGGCGAGCTGGTTGCGCAAGAACTGTGGAAGAGCCATATCCGTCAGCGATGCAGTGCGGGTTGCTGCAATGAGCGAACGGAACTTCCTGCGCCATTTCAAGCAGGAAATCGGCATGACGCCGTCCGAATTTCTGCTGCGGGTTCGCCTGGAGCGCACGGTGCAGATGTTGATGGAAACCGACTTGCCGATCGGCACGATCGCACGGCAATGCGGGTGGGGGAACGGTGATCGCCTGGCCAAGATTTTTCGGCGACACCTCGACGTGACACCCTCGGAATACCGGTTCCAGGCACGCTCGAGCCAGACGGAACTGGAGTTGTAGAGAAGGCTGGATAAGCTTCGGCGAAGGGACGGAGCTCATTCCCGGATTTTCAGATCGAATTATTGCCTGAGAGAATAGGAGTGCAGATTATGTCGGCATCCATCGAAACAGAGCGCGGCGAAACAGGACCGGTCGGCTCCGGTCGCGGCGACGCAGTCGACGTGAAGGTCAGCGTCGCGCCCGTCGTTCTCGCGGGCGGATCGGGGTCGCGCTTGTGGCCCATGTCGCGCGAACAGTATCCGAAGCAGTTGATCGGCGTACTGGGTGCGGATTCTCTGCTGCAGGCAACCGTCCAGCGCATGACGGGTTTTTCGATCGAGGAAGGCGATGTGTCGGCGCCCATCGTCGTTTGCGGCGACGAGCATCGTTTCGTCACGGCGGAGCAGCTTCGGGCCAGCGGGCTCGATGCCCGCGTCATCGTCGAGCCGGCCCGGCGCGATACGGCGCCCGCACTGACGCTGGCGGTCGCTGCCGCCAGTGCGGACGGGAAGGACGCGATCGTCGTCGCGATGCCGGCCGATCACGCCATTGCCGATACCGCCGCGTTTCATCGTGCGATTGCACTCGCGGTGGAGCATGCGCGGCGCGGCGCGATCGCGACGCTTGGCGTGCCGCCGACCCGGCCCGATTCGGGGTTCGGCTACATCAAGATCGGCGAGGCCCTTGGCGCCGGTGCGCACCGCATCGAGCGATTCGTCGAGAAGCCGGCCGCCGAACTCGCGGCGCAGTACGTCGAATCGGGCTCGTACTGGTGGAACAGCGGCATCTTCGTCGTGCGCGCGAGCGTCTGGCTCGACACGTTGCGCACGCTCCAGCCCGATATGCACGCCGCATGCCTCGCGGCACATGTACACGGCAAGCACGATGGTCCTTTCTTCCGGCCGCATGAGGATGCCTTTCTCAAGTCGCCGTCGGATTCGATCGACTACGCGGTGATGGAACGCCTCGTGTCCGACGCGAGCCTGGTGGAGGGCGTGGTCGTGCCGCTCGATGCCGGCTGGTCGGATCTCGGCTCGTGGGATGCGGTTTGGGAGGCGCTCGACAAGGATGCGGACGGCAACGTCGGGCGCGGCAAGGTCGTGTTCGAAGGTGCGACGTCGAGCTTCGTGCATTCGGAAGGGCGGCTCGTCGCATGTGTCGGCATGACCAATGCGGTGGTGGTCGAAACCGCCGACGCGGTGCTGGTGGCGGACCGCTCGCGCGTCCAGGACGTGAAGGGCCTCGTGAACCGGATCCGCGCGCAACAGGCGCCGGAAGCCGACACGCACCGGAAGGTGCGCCGCCCGTGGGGCTACTACGACTCGATCGATCACGGCGCCCGATTCCAGGTGAAGCGCATCGTCGTGCATCCGGGCGGACGGTTGTCGCTCCAGCTGCACCACCACCGTGCCGAGCACTGGATCGTCGTGAGCGGAACTGCGCTCGTTACCCGCGGCGACGAGCAATTCATGCTCGGCGAAAACGAGTCCACCTTCATTCCGCTTGGTGTGACGCATCGGCTCGAGAACCCGGGAAAGTTGCCGCTCGAGCTCATCGAAGTGCAATCGGGATCGTATCTCGGCGAGGACGACATCGTGCGGTTCGACGATACGTACGGGCGTGCGTAATGCCCCGATTCGACTGTGATCGTTGGCGTCAGACGGGAGATTGAAATGTTCGGTCTACAAGGCTTGATGGCTCGACTCGTGGATATCGCGTTGATCGTCGCCGGCTCGTTGCTTGCGTCGCAATTTCGCTATCAGACGGTTTCCGAGGGGCACTTCGACAGCGCGCTCGTCACGTTCGCGATCGCGTTCACGCTGGTGCTGTTTCCGGTATTCGGCGTGTACGAATCGTGGCGGGGACGGTCGATGCTGAGGTTGAGCGGGAAGATCTCGCTCGCGTGGCTCGTCGTTCAGGCGTGCGGGATCGTGTTGATGTTCTCGCTCCATCGCTCGGACGTGATTTCCAGGCTGTGGTTCGTGTACTGGACCGCGATGACTGGGGGCGCACTGATCGCGTCGCGAATCGGCACGCATCTGTTTCTGCGCAGTGTTCGTCATGCGGGCATCAACCTGCGCAGTGTCGCGGTTGTAGGACACGCTCAGCACTGCCAACAGGTGGTTCGAAACATCGAGGAGTCGCCGGCGAGCGGATTCCGGCCGGCGGCTGTATTCGACCTGCGCCCGGTTGCTGCCGCGAATGCTTCGCATCGCTTGCCGGTATTCACGGAGCTCGACGCGTTCGCGCAGTTCGTCCGGGAGAACGGTGTCCAGGAAATCTGGCTCGCGCTGCCTTTGTCGGAGGAGGCGACCGTTCTGCGGTTCGTCAATACGTTCGGCGACGATCTCGTGAACATCCGCTTCATTCCCGACGTGCGCAGCGTCGCGCTGTTCGACGGCGCGATGATCGACCTCATCGGCGCGCCGGCGATCAATCTCGTGGCGTCGCCGCTTCCGCGTCATGCGATGTGGCAGAAGGAGGTGTTCGATCGCCTGTTCGCCGCAGTCGCGCTGGTGGCGCTGATGCCGCTGATGGTGCTGATCGCCATTGCGGTGAAGTTGTCGTCGCGCGGGCCGGTGTTCTTCAAGCAATACCGCAAGGGTGCGGACGGGCGCAAGTTCCAGATCCTGAAGTTCCGCACGATGCGCGTGCATGCCGAACAGGCTGGCGTGGTCACGCAGGCGACGAAGAGCGACTCGCGCATCACCCGTGTGGGACGCTTTCTCAGGCGAACCAGTCTCGACGAGCTGCCGCAGTTTCTTAACGTGCTGCGCGGCGAGATGTCGGTGGTCGGGCCGAGGCCGCATGCGATCGAGCACGATCGGCTTTATCAGAAAGTCGTCGACGGGTACATCCATCGTTATCGGATCAAGCCGGGGATCACCGGATGGGCCCAGGTGAACGGGTATCGCGGGGAAACCGATCGTCTCGAGAAGATGCAGAAGCGGGTTGAGTATGACCTCTATTACCTGCGGAACTGGTCGTTCGCGCTGGATATGCGGATCGTGTTGGCGACGGTGGCGAAGGGGTTGGTGAATGCGAATGCCTATTGATCTGATATCCCGGGGTTCACGCGTTCAGATGGTTTCGAAATTTTCAACGTGCGTTGTGCAACGACGTGCGTCCAGGGCAAACGGATGAAACTTGCGGAAAGTGTTTTGATGATGACGACAACGACGCGCAGCGAGCGTGAAAGGAATCGGTATCCGATCGGCCGCATGCCGGTGACGCTCCTGGTCGCATCATGCGCCGCACTGTCGGCTTGCACGTTCGCACCCGGCATGCGGATGCAAGCGCCGGCGTCGATTGCCGTTAGTGCAGCCGACAATCAGCATCCGGCCGCGCGCGCGGACGTACCCATCACCGAAATTACGGTCGATCTGATCAGGCAGGTCAGGGAGCAGCGTCAGGAGGCTGGCACCCCCGAATATGCCGCGCTTTTTTCGAAGCCTGCCCCCTACCTGATCGGCCCGGGTGATGTCTTGCAAATCACGGTGTGGGATCACCCGGAGCTGGTCGAATCGCAAGGGCCCCAGATTTCCACGCCGAGTTCGCGGCCGTTCGATCCCGCCCCGGGACACCTGGTGGATCAGAACGGCGACCTTCAGTTTCCGTATATCGGCAAGCTGCATGTTGCCTCGCTTCAACCTGAAGAGGTTCAGAAAAAGCTGACGGCCGGGCTGGCGAACGTGTTTCGCAATCCGCAGGTGACGGTACGCGTCGCATCGTTCCGGTCGAAGCAGATCTATGTGGACGGCGAAGTGCATATGCCCGGGGCGGTTCCGGTCAATGATGTACCAATGACGTTGTATGAGGCGGTCACGCGGGCCGGCGGATTCAGTTCCACGGCCGACCAGAGTCGAATGGTGCTCGTGCGTGGTGCGAAGTCTTATCCGATCAATCTCACGGCAATGCTCGCCCGCGGGGAGAATCCGGCGCATGTCGTGCTTCGCAACGGTGATCTGCTGCGCGTGCTGCCGCGCGATCAGAACGGCGTGTACGTGATGGGCGAGGTCAACAAGCCGATGACGGCCCTGCCGATGCGGGACGGTTCGCTTTCGCTCAGCGACGCGATCTCGCAGGCGGGCAGCATCAACGTCAACACGGCCGACGCCGCCCAAATGTATGTGATTCGTGGCGCGTTGAATGCCGAGCCGCATGTCTTTCATCTCGACGCACGTTCGCCTGTTGCGATGGTTTTGGCCAACCAGTTTCAGCTTCAGCCGAATGACGTCGTCTATGTCGATGGCAATGGCCTGGTTCGCCTGAACCGGGTGCTCAGTCTGCTGTTACCGGCTGTGAATGCCGGACTGACAGCGGCGGTGGTGACGAAGTAATCGACGCAGAGCCGAACGGATGCGGCGGGCGTTCGCGGCATTTCATCGAGCGAGCGGTTCTGAAATTCAGCAGGACATTTGCAACCCCCCGGGCGACGAACAGGGGATGTGGAGTGAAAACATGACACGCAAGGTAGCGCTAATCACCGGTGTGACGGGACAGGACGGATCGTATCTGGCGGAGCTTCTGCTGGAAAAAGGTTACGAGGTGCACGGCATCAAACGCCGCGCATCGCTGTTCAATACCGATCGTATCGACCACCTTTACCAGGATCCGCATGTATCGGATCGTCGATTCGTGCTGCACCACGGCGATTTGACGGACTCGACGAGCATCGTGCGCATCGTCCAGCGCGTTCAGCCCGACGAGATCTATAACCTTGCCGCACAAAGCCACGTCGCCGTGTCGTTCGAGGAACCGGAGTACACGGCGAACGCTGACGGTATCGGCGCGCTGCGCGTGCTCGAGGCGATTCGCATCCTGTCTCTCGAGGAAAAGACGCGCTTTTACCAGGCGTCGACATCGGAGCTCTACGGGCTCGTCCAGGAGACTCCGCAGCGCGAGACGACACCGTTCTACCCACGCAGCCCGTACGCCGTCGCCAAGCTTTACGCGTACTGGATCACCGTGAATTATCGCGAAGCCTATGGCCTCTATGCATGCAACGGCATTCTTTTCAATCACGAATCCCCAGTGCGCGGTGAAACCTTCGTGACGAGAAAGATTACCCGCGCACTGTCGCGAATCGCGGCGGGCCTGCAGGATTGCCTGTATCTCGGCAACCTGTCCGCCCTGCGCGACTGGGGGCATGCGCGCGACTACGTCGAGATGCAATGGCTGATGCTCCAGCAGGAGCAGGCGGAAGACTTCGTCATTGCGACGGGAATCCAGCACAGTGTTCGAAAGTTCGTCGAATGCGCGGCGCGCGAATTGGGGATTGTTCTGCGTTTCGAAGGATCGGGTGTCGACGAGATTGCCATTGTGGATGCGGTCGAGAATGCCGATCTCAAGGTCAAGCAAGGCGACGTGATCGTGCGTGTCGATCCGCGCTACTTCCGTCCGACGGAAGTCGAAACGTTGCTCGGCGATGCCACGAATGCGCGAAAGAAACTTGGTTGGACGCCCAAGATTTCGTTCGAAGACCTGGTAAAGGAAATGGTCCGTGCCGACTATCAGGCGGCAAAACGCGATGCATTGATCAAACTGGCCGGTTTCACGGCATTCGCATACAACGAGTAACGAAATGGGCGAACACATCAAAGTATTCGTCGCGGGCCACAATGGCATGGTCGGACGTGCGATCGTCCGCCGGCTGTCGGCAATGAAATCCTGCACGGTCGTCACTCGCACGCGAGCGGAGCTCGATCTCGCCGATGGCGACGCGGTCGAGGCGTTCTTCCAGAGCGAGGCGATCGACCACGTGTACCTGGCGGCGGCCAAGGTCGGCGGAATCCAGGCCAACGCGGTGTACCCGGCCGATTTCATCTATGACAATCTCATGATCGAGGCGAACGTCATTCACCATGCGTATCGCGCGGCCGTTCACAGGCTGATGTTCTTCGGCTCATCATGCATTTATCCGAAATTCTCCGAGCAGCCGATCCCGGAACACGCCCTGCTCTCCGGGTATCTCGAGCCGACCAACGAACCGTATGCGATTGCCAAGATAGCAGGACTGAAGCTGTGCGAGAGCTACAACAGGCAGTATGGCACCGACTTTCGCAGCGTCATGCCGACCAACCTGTACGGTCCTGGCGACAACTACCATGCGGAGAACAGCCACGTGGTGCCGGCGCTGATACGCAGGATGCATGAAGCCAAGACAAGCGGCAGCGCATCGGTGACGGTCTGGGGCAGCGGGAACCCTAAGCGCGAGCTGCTCTACGTGGACGATCTCGCGACTGCAGCCGTGGCCATCATGCAGATCCCGGCGGATCAGTGGAAGCAGGCGAGACGGCCACCGACCGCGCATATCAACGTTGGCACCGGCGTGGACCTGTCGATCGCCGAGCTGGCTCGGACGATTGCCAAGGTCGTCGGATTCGACGGCGAGATCGTCTTCGACACGTCGAAGCCTGATGGCACTCCCCGGAAGCTTCTCGATGTGGGCGAACTCCATGCGCTCGGAATCTGCGCGACGACCGGCCTCGAACAGGGGCTGGCCATCGCGTACGCGGATTATCAGGCGAGATACGCGGAATTCGCGACGTCGTAGAGCGCAGCGTGCGGCCAGCGTGCCGGGATGGCCAAGGTCGCGTGACATCATGCGCCTCCGGCTGCCTCGGAGCATTTCCATCGTGATGTATCTGACGTGTCGCAGTGGGCGTCCGGCGTAACTCAGGACGATACCGGGAAATATCGATGATTCGGTCCATTTTGGTTGTCTGTATCGGAAATATATGTCGCAGCCCGATGGCCGAGGCCATGCTGGCGAGCGAGCTACCGGATTGCATCGTGCAATCCGCGGGTGTGGGTGCGCTGGTCGGTGAGCAGGCGGACCCAGTCGCCAGGGAGTTGATGCGGTCGAGAGGCTTCGACATCGAAGGTCATCGTGCAAGGCAACTGCTGCGCTCGCATTGCATGCACGCCGATCTGGTGCTCGTTATGGACATGGAGCAGAAGCGCTATGTCGAAAGATTGAATCCCCTGTCGAGAGGGCGGGTGTTTCGCCTGGGGGAGTTCGGCGGTGCCGATATTCAAGATCCGTTCAGGCGCGGTCGGGAAGCGTTCGAGACGGCACTCGGCTCGATCGAACAAGGCGTGAGCGAGTGGTCGGAAAGGATTACGACTTCCGGCCGGCGCGTCACGGAACCGGATGCACTGCAGACGCGCTGAGCGGCTGGCATCCCGGCAACGCCGGTGAAGGGAATGAAAGACCCCGATCCGGACACGTTTCAGCAACTCAACCAATTGAACCAAGCCCATGCAAGAAGCAGATGAATTCCTGTCCAAGCAACGCAGTTCCTCAGCCGAGGAAAGCACGAGTCTCGGCGAGCACCTGGCCGCGCTGCTGGAATATAGGAACGTAATTCTCGCGTTCGCGCTCGGTGCAGCGTTGCTGGGCGCCGTGTATGCGTTGATCACGAAACCTACCTACGAGTCGAACATCCTGGTGCAGGTCGAAGAGAACGGCAATTCGATCGGGTCGGCTCTGGGCGATCTGGCAAGCATGTTCGAACTGAAGACGGCTGCTACGACGGAGATCGAGATTCTGAGGTCGCGCATGATCCTCGGTCCTACCGTGGATGCAGTACATCTGGATATCGACGCGAAACCGACCTATTTCCCGCTGTTCGGCCGTTTCCTCGCGTCACGGGTGCCGGCGCCTGTCGATGGAGCGCCACGCCTGAACCTGCCTTCCTTCGCATGGGGGAACGAGGCAATCGAAGTCACGCAGATGGAGGTGCCGTCGCAGTACAACGGTCGCATCTGGACGGTGACTGCGCTGCCGAACGGCCAGTACAGCCTGCGTTCGCCCGACGACGAGGCGGTGGTTGATCATTGCGACGTCGGCAAGGTGTGCCGTGCGTCGATCCCGGGCGGCGTGGTCACGGTGACAGTCGAGCGCCTCGTCGGTCGGCCGGGGACGCGATTCCAGCTCGTTCACTCGAAGCGTCTCGATGTCATCACGCGACTTCAGAAGTCTCTCAACATCTCGGAGCAAGGGAAAGATTCCGGCATCATCAGCACGGTCTGGCGCAGCGACGATCCGCACAGGACCCAGGCGGTGCTGAACGAGATTGCGCGGCTGTATGTCAAGCAGAACGTCGACAGAAAGTCGGCGGAAGCTGACAACATGATTCGGTTTCTCGACCGCCAGTTGCCGGGGTTGAAGGACAATCTGACGAAGGCTGAAACGAAGTACAACAATTACAGGACGAAAAATACCATCGTCGATCTGCCCGTCGAGGCGCAGAGCTTGCTGAATCAGATCGTGCAGGCGGAGGTTCAGAAGAGTCAGCTCGTGCTTCAACGTGACCAGCTGCTTCAACGTTTCACTCCGCAGCATCCGAACGTCGACGCCGTCAATCGACAGCTCGATACCGTCAATGCTCAGATCGCCGGATTCAACCAGCGACTGAAAGCGATTCCGGCCAATGAGCAGGATACCGTCGGCCTCGCTCGTGACGCGATGGTGGCTCAGGAAATCTATACCACGCTGCTCAACAACGTCGAACAATTGAGGGTGCTGAAGGCGGGCAAGACCGGCAACGTCCGTTTGCTCGACAGCGCGGAGCTGATTACAGTGCCGGTATGGCCGCGTCCCGGCCTGATCATCCTCGTGGCCACGACGCTCGGCATATTCCTCGGTTTGGTCACCGCCTTCGCGTTCAAGGCGTTGCGCAGCGGCATCGAGGATCCGGCCGAAGTGGAAGACAAGTTCGGGATTCCTGTCTATGCGACGATTCCGCATAGTGAGCAACAGTCGACGTTCGGACGAATCGAGAGATCGGGCGGCACCGATACGCCGTTGCTGGCCAAGGCCGCACCGACCGACCTCGCTGTCGAAGCCATCCGCAGCTTGCGCACCGCACTGCAGTTCGCTCAGTTCGACGCCAAAAACAACATCCTTATGCTGACCGGGCCCGCTCCTGGCGTGGGAAAGTCGTTCATTGCCATCAACCTCGCGGCACTGATGGCGAGTACGGGAAAGAGAGTATTGCTGATCGATGGCGATCTTCGTCGCGGCTACCTGCACCGCTACGTCGGGGCAACGCGAGGGCGCGGATTGACGGAATTGATCAGATCAGGTGGGGATGCCGGCGAATTCATTCAGCGCGACACGCTCGTGAAGGGCCTTGACTTCATGCCTACCGGCGAACTGCCTCCGAATGCGGCCGAGCTGCTGCTGCATCCCAACTTCGAAAAAGTGTTGAATCATCTGTCGTCCCGATACGACAACGTCATTGTCGATACCCCGCCGGTGCTGGCTGTGACGGACCCCGCCATCGTCGGCCGCTACGCGGGTGTGACGCTGCTGGTGTTGCGCTTCGGCGCGAATCCGCCGCGAGAAGTGGAAATGGCAATCAAGCAGTTGCGCCAGGGGGGCGGGACACTGAAAGGTGTGATCTTCAACGACCTGCCGCTGAACACCGGGGGGTACGCATACGGGAAATACAAGTACGCGTACCAGTACGAATACGCACCGCGACAATGATTTCAAGACCGGGCACGGACGACACGCCTTGCCCGGCTATCGATTCGAACCCACCATGTCGGCACAACGCATCATCAAGGCATTTCTCGCTCACGGTCTCGGACAGGCCGTGAGTGTTTTCGCCCAGATCGTATCGGTACCCCTGTTTTTGTCGGTGTGGGGCGCAGCGAAATACGGGGAATGGATTCTCATTTCGACGATTCCTACCTACCTCGCGTTGAGTGACCTGGGCTTGTCGACCGTTGCGGCAAACGAGATGGACCAGCGGGCGGCAGTCGGAGATCACGAACGACTTCAGGTGATTTACCGGACGCTCGCTGCCACGGTCGCCATGTTCGTGCTTATCGTGCTGATCGTGTCGGGTGCGGCGTGGTGGATGCTGGGCGCTGGCGGCCATGTGTTCCGGTACATGTCGGGGGACGAGGTCAGGTTCGTCGCGCTGATTCTGATTGGAGACGTATGCCTGAGCGTGATGTATGGCCCCCAGACAGCCGCGTTGCGAAGTGCCAATTGCTACGCGCTGTCCGTCGGTATTCTGAATGTGACGCGCTTTGTCGCGCTGGCGTTCGGGTTGATCGCGCTGGTGATATTCAAGACACCGATCGCGGTTGCCACCGGCATGCTCGTCGCGCGCATTGCCGGCTTCGCCGCGCAGCAGATCGTGAAGAAGCGCTATTGCCCTTGGGCCACGCTGCTTCCATTGACGATCGACTGGGCGTGGCTCAGAAAATCGCTGGTTCCGTCCCTGGCGTTCCTCGGATTCCCGCTCAGCAACGGACTGAATTTCCAGGGAATCCTTTGGGTGATCGGGACGGCACTCGGTCCGGCGCAGGTGGCGGCGTTTTCCACGATGCGAACGCTTACGCGAGTAGCCGTGCAAATGATGAACCTGTTGTCAAACTCGGTCTGGTCGGAAGTGTCGAAGCTTGCCGCCGTCGGCAGAAAGGGCGACGTCATACGTATCAAGCGCAGACTGACGATTGTCACGATGGCTGTCGCGGGCACGGTCGGTATCGCAATGAGCGTGTACGGAGAGCGGTTTTATGCAGCGTGGACGGGCAAGCACGTCGTTTTCGATTCGACGCTGTTCGACATCCTGTTGCTGTCGATGGTCGCGAATTCGCTGTGGCAATCGGCTTCCATCTTCGTGATTGCGATCAATCGCCATATCCGCTTTGCGTTCGCGTATCTGCTCGCCGCCAGCATTGCGATCGTCGCCGGACTGTTCGCCGTGCGCCATGGGGGACTCGTATCCGTCGCGATCTGTCTGCTGGGGCTCGACGTATTCCTGGTTCTCTTCGGCGAATACGAGGTATTTCAAGAGTATCGCGAGAAGGAATATGAAGGTTCTGTTCTTGATCGGTAGCATCGGCGATTACCATACCGCGCGCTTGAACGATGCGGAGCGCCGTCTCGTGCAGGCAAACGTCGATTTTCGCGTGCTGGTGATGAATCGCAAATCGACGGATTACCTGCATCGAGACGCACAGCGCCCCGAATGCGATGCGCCGGAAAGCGGTTGGCGGTACGTGGCGAAGGAAAGCGCGCGGTACACACGGCCGATATTCCTCGCGCGCCTGTTCAGGGAAATCGTTCGTGAGAAGCCGGACATGATCGTGACCATCGGATACAACTTCCCATATTCGATCGTCGGGCTGATCTACCGGTGGTTGGCGCGCCGCACGAAGATCGTGTTTTGCGCCGACAGCAAGTTCGACGACGGTGTGCGCCGGCCGGGCCGCGAGCTGCTCAAGGCCCGGCTTGCGTGTCTGTATGACGGCGCGATCGTGGCAGGGCGCCGGCAACGTCAGTACTTCCAGTTCCTCGGCGTCCCGGCGGAGCGCGTCCGCGTCGGTTACGACGTGGTCGACAACAGCCGGTTCACGAATGCCGCCGCGGCGGCCCGCCTGCGGCCCGACGAGCTTCGCACGCAGATGGGATTGCCGGAAAAGTACATCGTCTGCGTGTCGCGGCTGGTAGCCCGCAAACGTGTCGACAAAGTCATCGACGCGTACGCGCGTTCGCGGGCAAGGACGATCGGTGTCTCGCTGCTAATCATAGGCGCCGGTGAACTCGAGGCGTCGCTGCGCGCGCGCTGCGAGCGCCTCGGAATCGCGCGCGACGTCGTGTTCAAAGGGCTGGTTCCCAATCAGGACATGCCGGTTTTCCTGTCGCTTGCCAATTTCATGATGCTCTTGAGTGACTATGACCAGTGGGGACTGTGCTTGAACGAGGCGCTCGCGTGCGGGACGCCCGTATTGTGCAGCGACGGCTGCGGGGCTGCGCACGAACTGGTCCGACACGGCGAGAACGGGTTCGTCACGGATGGAACGGATGCAGACATCGACCGCGGCGTCGCGACACTGCTTGACGACGAGAAGCTGTCCGCGCTCAGGCGAAACTTTCCGTGGAATCTCGATGACTGGAATTTGCAGCGGTTTTCCGAAAATGTGTTGAACTTCGCGAACGGGTTCTCGAAATGCAAGTGAATCATGTCGTTGTGGCCAATGTCTTTGGCGCGGTGAACAAAGGCGATGCGGCGCTCATCGAGGTGTGTATCGACGAAATCCTCGAAGCCTATCCGAACGCATCTCTCAGCGGTATCGCATACCAGCCGTCGACGCAACGCGCCCATCTGCCGCGGGTAACGTGGCATGAGCGGCTCGGGAACTGCGTATCGAAGCACGTGTGGCGCCGCCGTCTGTGCAATGTCGTTCGCCAGGGCATCACGATCTGCTATGTATCGTTGCGGCGACCGTGGCTGCTCGGCCGGCTGATTCCGGTCGAGCAACGACGTGCCATCGATGCGCTCGGTAAAGCGGATGTCGTCGTCAGTTGTCCGGGGGGGTATCTTGAGGATTCCAATCCGTCGTACTACGCCAACCTGATCCAGATCTGGGCGGCTTCGAAATTCGGCGCCACCGTGGTTCTGGCGCCGCAGAGCGTCGGTCCGATCCGCTCCAGGCGCGGCCGGTGGTTTGCCGCAAAGGTGCTCGCGAAAGCGTCCCTCATCTGCGTGCGGGAAAGCGAGTCGTACCATTTTGTCGTCGAGACGCTCGCGTTGCCGGCAGCGCGGGTGGCGAGAACGGGCGATCTTGCTTTTTGGCATGCAGCGACGCCGGCCGCGACCGCATCGATGAAAGCGGAACTCGGAATCGCGCCGGACGAGCCTTATATCGCTGTCTCGGTGATCGAATGGGCGTTTCCGCTTGCCGCTGACCAGGCGCAGGCCAAGGAACGGTATGTGCGCAACTTGTGCGAGCTGCTGAATGTCCTGCACGACACGCTGGGCGTCCGGATCGTCATCGTCAACCAGGTCGCGGCCGATCTGCCGGTGGGCCGCCAGATCGCTGAACGGTGTCCCGGATTTGTCATCCTGGATCAGAAGGATCGACCCGTGGCCGACGTCAGGAGCATCATCGCCGGCGCCTCGGTATTTCTGGGTAGCCGCTTTCATTCATGCATCTTCGGCCTGTTGGCAGGGCGGCCGCTCGTGGCGCTCTCCTACCTGCCCAAAACGAGCGGCATCATGACGGACCTGGGCCTGAGCGCCCGCGTTCACGACATCGACGGGTTCAATGTGGACGAGGTCGCGAGGACGATGATCGCCGACTATCGGGCGCCGTCCCGGGGGCAGGAGGAGATCGACCGTGCGGTCGAGCGCTATCGCCGCCTGTATCCGCGGTTTGCGGATCTCCTGCGGGAGGCCGCGTGACTCGGACGGTCGAACTCCATCATGACCAGGCGCCGGGCCATCAGGTCGGATTCGTAACGGCGTCCGCGTCCAGAACCGGTGGCGGCCTGTTCGACGCGGTACGTGGCCTTGCACTCGCGCTCCCGTCGAAGGGGTTCGTACCGCGCGTATTCGCACTGAACGATACGAACACCAACAGCGATCTTCCGCAATGGAGAGGGACGCAGGTGACGACCTGCGACGCGGTCGGTCCCGCGATGCTCGGCTACTCCCCGGCCTTGCGTACTTCGCTGCTGGCATCCGATGCCGACATCGTCCACACGCACGGAATCTGGATGCACCCGTCGGCGGATGTCGTCGCGTGGAATCGGCGTCGACGCAAGCCGTACGTCATCTCGCCGCACGGCATGCTCGATCAATGGATCCTGAATCGTTCCAAACTGAAGAAGTGGGTTGCGCTCGCCGCCTATGAACGTAGCCATCTGAATCGCGCTGCCTGCTTTCATGCACTCAATCGCGAAGAGGCGGATGCGATCCGGGCCGTGGGTCTGAAGCAGCCGATCGCCGTCGTGCATAACGGTGTGGCGATTCCGGAACTGGAAAACCCCGGGTTGCCGTCCTGGTGGACCGGTGAACTGGCATCCAGGAAACTGCTGCTCTACTTCGGACGGTTGCATCCCAAGAAGGGCCTGGAGAACCTGCTGATGGCCTGGAAGGATCGCGTCGTGGCGAATTCGATTAATGGCCGTTGGAATCTGATCGTCGGTGGCTGGGGGGATCCTTCCTATATCGGTAAATTGCGCGGCATGGTCAGCGAGGGTGTGAACGGCGACGGTGTCCATTTCATCGGCCCGCAATTCGGCCAGGACAAGGAAAAAACCTACGCAGCTTGCGATTGCGTGATCCTGCCGTCATTCAGCGAAGGGTTGCCGATGGTGCCGCTCGAAGCATGGTCATTCCGAAAACCGGTCGCGCTGACGCGCGAATGCAATCTGTCGATCGGATTTTCCCGACACGCCGCATTCGAGATTCTCAACTCGGTCGAGGGATTGCGAGCCTTCCTTGACGAACTGTATGCCACCGACGATGCGAGGCTCGTTGCAATGGGCAATGGAGGGAGAGCGCTGGTCGAAAGTCATTTCACATGGAATGTCGTTGCCACACAGATGGCCGACGTTTATGGCTGGCTGATGGGGCTTCGCGAGAAGCCGTCTTGCGTGATCGAGTGAGTATGCGACCGGCGAAGAGATGACATGGAAATCATAGGCTATATCGCGGTAATCAATCTACTGTGCTGGGGCATGTGCTTCGCCTTCGTCATGGCGATGCGCATGCCCATTTATCATCCGATTTTCCTTTACCTGATCTATCACTTCCTGGGATATGTCATACGCCCGATCAACATTTATCTGATCGGCAAATCCCTGCTGTGGAACACCATCGGGTTGACACCATCGGACGGAACGCTCTGGCTGACGTGCCTCAATATCAATTGTGCGCTGCTCGCCGCGGTCATCCTGCCGGCGCTTGTGGAACCGCGCAATCTTCGACAGCTGATGATTCCGCCGACCCGCCTCGTCATCACCGACAAGGTACGATTTTTCGTGGCTTTGATCGTGCTCGTTGCGCTCGGCTTGTATTCGACGCACGTCGCGTACGGGACGGCCGGCGTCGATTCGGTCCAATCGTTCGAAGTGCAGGTCGATTCGAATGGCGGGCAACGCCTGGTGGGCGTGTCCGGCTATCTGATGGCGTTTGCGGAATTCATTCCGGCAGCGCTGCTGATCCTGATCCTTGCTTATGGCGTGACGCCGCCGATGGTTGCAGGGATCGGCGCATTCGTGCTGTTGCGCATACTGGTTGGCGCACAGCGCCTGTCGTTCGTCATCGTCGTGCTGAGCGCATTGACCATCGGGTTGATGCGGCGTGGTCGCCGCAGCTTCGCGATGAAGACGATCATTATCGGCGTTTGCCTGATCCTCGTATTCGACGTAGTCGGGTCGGATCGCCTCGCTGCGCGCAAGATTCTGACGGGTGACACGAGCATTTCGGAGATCGTGGATCGATATCAGAAGTCGAGAGCGGTTGGTGCCGGAACGAGCGACTTCCAGGAGTTCGACGTGTCGTCGGCAATTTACGAGCTGGTACCGGAAAGAACGGGGTTCAACTGGGGAACGCAGTACCTGCGGCTGCTCGTATGGCCGATTCCTCGCGCGATCTGGCCTGACAAGCCGACGACGACGCAAAGAATCAACCTTCTGAAATATGGGAATTTCTTTGCGCTGACCTGGTCGTTGCATGCCGACCTGTATTCGATATTCGGATTCCCGTCGCTGGTCGGCGGAATGTTCCTGGTTGGTCTGTTCCTGTACCGGTTTCATCACCGTGTCACGTATACGGCGAGTCCGAAACTGTTTGCGTCATACTGGATTTTCAATGGCTATATCTCGACGCTGTTTCGCGATGGCGGCGTGCCGATGGCGTATTTCTTCGGGTTCTCGTTCGTTGCCGTCTATATTCTGGTGACCGCGGGCAAGATCAGAATGGCGCGGATTCGAGCGCCGGCAGCCACTGCGGACACGGTACGTCCGGGCGCGGTCGGTTCGGTGGCATGAAGCGAATCGACCGGTATGAACCGCGAAAAGCGTCCCGTCTGTGAACATTTCCAGGCATGGCCACGAATCAGATACCGGAGTCGACATCGTGAAGCAATCGAGGCGTGCGTTCCTGAAGCTGATTGCATCCGCCGCGGGCGCGGAAGCGATTCCAGCCGACGCCGGTGCGTTCGAACGGCGCCCGGGGCCATCGGTCCGTGAAGTAATCGATGCCGCGGCATACGGAGTATCGGCAGATGCATCCGCGGAACAGAATTCCAGGGGCTTACTGCGGATTCGCGAGAAGATGCGGGGCGCAGACACCGCATTCGATCTCATCTTGCCGGACGGGAGGCTGAATATCCTGACCGGCAGGTGGCTGCAAGGTGTCGCGGACGTGCACGTACGAGGTGGAAGAGGCACGCAATTGTGCAATGTCGGGACGTCGCAATCGACGACCGAACGCGTACCGCTCATTATCAACCAGGACTACTTTCTCGATCACGCCGGCTCGATACCCGGCTTCGGCGAGTTCGTCAACGGCGACCGTATCGGATCGGTGGCCGCCGGCACATCGCACGTTCGGCTGTCGAGCGCCGATGCCGCGTCGAAATATCGGGCGGGCATGCCGGTCTTGGTCTACGGCTTCAACCAGGACTCGCAGGGCTACCCGCCGTCGATTCGATATTTCGAGCGGAACACGGTCGCGAAAGTCGGTGCCGACTCCGTCGAGCTTGCCGTGCCGCTCCGGAACGCCTACGACGCCCGTTGGGCCGATATCGTGCAGAACGGCGACGAGACGTATCGTGCGGCCGATGCGACGGGCGCCGCGCGCATCCTGAGCCTGGATAGGGCTGGTTTTCGCGTCGCCACGCGCATCGTGCTCGACGATCTGGAATTCCTGTCCTCGCGCGATCGCCGCGACGCCGATGTCAGTTCCCTCGACGGCAGCCTGTACGCATTTTCTTCAGACCTGATCGTATGCAATCGCGTCCGGGTCAATGGTTATTTCTATCCGTCCGCCAGTGGAACCATCATCGTCAACGACTCGTACATCCGCTTCGTTGAGAACGACAAACTCGTTGACAGGATCGAATACAACCGCTGCCGGATCGGCTTCTTTTCGAACGGTCCGGCGGTTAACCAGATCGTCGTGAACGATTCGACGATAGAAGAACCCATTCCGATCGTCAGCTGCCGCAACGTCGAGTTCAATGACGTCACGTTCGTTGGAGCGAGACGGGCAGCGAGCGCGTTCGTGACGCTCAGTTTCTCTACACCGATGGAGTCGGTCGCGTTCAATCGACCCAGGCTGGTTCCCGCCCAAGGCGCCCTCATGCCGCTGACAACGGGAGGCGGCGTCGTCAGGGTCAAGGTGACCGGAATGAGATCGGGCGTCTTGTATACCGATTTCTCCGGAATCAACGACCCTGTGCCACGTGGATTGACGATCGGCTCCGTGCTTCGAAACGAAAGCGGTCAACCGCAATTCGATGTGACGGGAATATGGCTCGAGAGCGGCCGCACGGCAGTCGGTGTCAAGGCGCGAGACTACGCGGCGACGGCGCGGGTCAATCAGGTACTGATGGCCAACATCTGCAAGCGTTTGACGATCGTCGATCCGGCTATCGTCGGGGCGCAATCCGACATGGAAGCCCGATTTTCGAGCCCACGAAGTATCTCGGAAGCGTCGTTCGATGTTGCCGTTCAATTGAATGCCGACGACGCGCGCATTCGCGACGCCCACCACGACGATGACGCCATCGACGTCGGATTCGACTTCGGCAGCGGCGCTCGTCAACGTCCGTTCGATCTTACGATCCATCGGCGAGCACGCGAGTTGGCCGTAGAGATCGGCGACGCGCATGCGACCGCTGGAAGCGAAGCCAGCGCAACGCTCACGCTGACGGGACTGGATTACACCGGCCGCCCGGTGTGGCGAGGTGTCGTCGACATGTCGGCGCCGGGTATACGGACAATCGGTGAGCACCACGTGTTGGGGATGTCGCGCGACCAGCTAACTGCTTTGCCGAACGTCCGAATCGTGCGATTGAGAGTCGTATGCAATGCCGGTCGTTCGGCGTTGGCGACGCACGTGAAGATCAAAATTATGCTGACCGGTGAGGTGAATCGAGATGAATGAGGCAAGCGGGATGTTCAACGGACGAAAGGCGATACTGCTTCTGTGTGCCGTGTCGATCGCGGCGGCGGTAATGGCGCCGACAACGTCGCTCGCAACCTGTGCATTGCCCGGGTGTCACGGGCAGCCGGGATCCAGCGGCGCCGAGACACAGGCACGCGCGATCTATGGCGACCCGGCTGGAGACACGTTGAAAGGAAACTCGGGAAGTTATCGGCAATCCGCATCGGATGCGAGCGAATTGCGGACATTCGCGACGGCGGCCGCCGGCGCGAAGAATCCGTACGCAGCTGACCTGGAGCGGATGGGGTACGCGCGCAGCAGCATGTACTCGGGAATGGGCACCGGTTCGGTATCGAGCCTGCGCTCCGCGCGGCATGCCGGGATGGGGAAGTCGGTCGCCGGCATGCTTCCGGGAGTGCAGGGCTTATCGGTCGGGATTCCCGGCGCCGCATCGAGGATCAGCCGATAGGATCCGCCCGTCAATGCGTACCGGGCGCAGCCGTCACGTGCCTGAACGCACGTCGCGCACCGGCTGGAGGCAGCCGGCATAGACCTGCTGCAACTTGTCGACATACTGGGTCCAGTTGTGCGTGCCGGCTGCCGCGACGCGCGCGTGACGCGAGAGTTCCGCGCGCTTGTCGGGCGAGCCGATCATCTCGCCGATGGCATCGGCCAGCCGTTCGACGGATCCGGAGGAGACGATCGTGCCGCTGCGACCATGCTCGATGATCTCGGCGGCACCGGATTCCCTCGTCGCCACGATCGGCAGGCCGGTCGCGAGCGCCTCGCATAGAACGACGGCGAGCCCCTCTTCAAGAGACGGCAGGACGAAAAGATCTGCCGCGTTGTAGTAGTCGTTGAGCTGCGCGTTGTCTACGCGAGGAATGTGTGTGAAAAGGTGGCGGTACGGAGCGAGCAGCGGCTCGACCGTCGGATCGATCTGTCCGATCAACGTGACATGGGCACGCTTGTCGCCGAGCCGCTTGACGGCTTCCAGGAGATAGAGCTGACCCTTGCGCAGGCTGACTTGTCCGACGCAAAGGATACCGAAGCGACTTGCATCCATGCCGCGCTGTTCCAACGGGCGGAATCGCTTCACATTGGCCGCATAGGGAATCACCTTAATGATGCTCGCGGGAACGCCGTACTGAATGAATGAATCCCGCACGATCGACGACGGTGCCAGGATGTAGTCGTAAAGATCCACTTCATCGATCAGCCGCCTTTGTTGCCGATTGATCCGCCGAATGCGTGGCAGTCCGCGCCGGTCCTCTTCTTCCGACAGGAGCCGATCGCGATAGAGTGGATGCGTGTTGACGACCTCCCCGACCACGATCGAGCCTTCGCGCTTCGCCCTGGCGACGATGTGCCGTGAAGTGCCGTGTGCCATGACATGCAGAAGCGGTGTCGGCCGCCAGTTGAATTGCACACCGAACTGCCACAGATCGTGGTATGCCGGGAAGAGCTGATCGCTCAGACGGCCCTTTAACAGCTTCGCGTGAGCCCGAACTGCATATTCCTTCGCCCAGATATTGACTGCCCGGCCATGCGAAAGCGAGAACGGGGAGGCACGCGCTTTGTGTGAGTAGTAGAACGTATCCAGGATTCCGAGCTCGTCGAGCCGATCGATATAGTTGTGGAAGTGAAACCGGCCGCATACCGCAACGCTAACCTTCATGATTCGGCTCTCGGAAAAATTGAAGCGCGTCGAAACGTAATTCGATCGATTCGATGATAGCCTCGCAGCCCGCGAGGACCGGAATCAATGTGCGTGAAAAACTAGATTTTGGCGGAATGATGCGACTTGAACGGGCACGCGCGGCGGTAGACTTACGACTCGGCATGTTCGTCCCGGTGGCTGTTGGCGGCAACAGAGCGCCGACGTGATTTGTTCCCGTGCCGATCGGCGCGGATTCGCCTCTCGCTCACTTCTCGATCGTATGATTATTGACGGTAATGATCCCTTCACCGAGCCGTCGTTCAACCTCTCGAATCGGCTGCGTCGCGCTGTCTGGGGCGTGGCCTATGTCTTGCTGTTCAGGTTCAGTCCCAGGCCGCTGCATGGGTGGCGATCGCTGTTGCTCAGGTCGTTCGGCGCAAAACTGGGCCCGCATGTTCATGTGTATCCGCGCGTCAGGATCTGGGCGCCATGGATGCTGGAAATCGGTTCGCATGTCGGCATAGCGGATGGCGTGACTCTCTACAACATGGCCAATATCAAGATCGGGAGCTATGCCGTGATTTCGCAAGGCGCGCACCTGTGTGCCGGTTCGCACGATATCAATTCCCGCAATTTCCAGCTCGTGACGCGTCCCATTACAGTGGGTGATCACGCGTGGGTCTGTGCCGAGGCTTTTCTTGCGCCGGGGGCGGTCGTACCCGAGGGTGCCGTGGTGGGGGCGAGGGCCGTCGTGTCGCGGCCGCTCGAAGAGCAGTGGGCGGTGTATGCCGGTATGCCCGCCCGTCGAATCAACTCGCGCGTGCGCAGAGGGGCGGAATGACATACGGATTCTCGGTCCTGATCCTGACGAAGAACGAGGAAGCGGACCTGCCGGGATGCCTGAAGAGCATCGATGGCGTGGACGACATCTGGGTCCTCGATTCGATAAGCGAAGACAACACCGTGCAAATTGCGACCGCGTTCGGTGCGCATGTCGTGGCGCGGGAATTCGACGGTTTTGCCGCGCAACGTAACCATGCGTTGCGGAATTTCGGCTTCAAGCACGAATGGCTGTTGATCCTGGATGCGGATGAGCGCCCCTCCCCGGAACTGCTGGATGAACTCCGCCGCTTTGTTTCCGATGTGCCCAACGGGATCGGTGCGGCCAGGATGCGCCGTAGAGACTACTTCCTGGGTCGATGGTTGAAGCATGCGCAAATCTCGCCATACTTCATTCGATTCGTACGTCCGTCGCGTGTGCACTACGAACGCGAGGTCAACGAGGTTCTGATCGTTGACGGCGATATTCACGAACTGGCCGGGCCGCTGGATCACTTTCCCTTCTCGAAAGGCATGGCTCACTGGATCGGCAAGCACAACGTCTATTCGTCGATGGAAGCCGGCGAGCTGCTTCGCCGGCGGCAAGCCGATTTTTCGGTCGTCAAGGCGCTGTTCGACCGCGACTTCAACGTTCGACGATTTCATCAGAAGGCGCTGTTCTACAGAATGCCGTGTCGGCCCTTGTTCAAGTTTTTCTACATGATGGCTGTCCGGCGGTCGTTTCTCGACGGGCGCGCAGGATGGCATTACACGTTCCTGCAATGCGTCTATGAATATCTGATATCGGTGAAAGCCGTCGAGCTTCATCGGGCCGACCCACGTCGTTGAGCATGCTGCCACATGGCGAACCGGAAGCCGGGTATCGCGAGCGGCCGGCAATCGCGGCGGCACGGGCGCAGCCGCCGTTGCCGGCCATGCGGTCAGGTCAGGTGCCGGGCGACGTTCGACGCAATGCGGTCAATTTCGCCTCGAATTCGCGCAATACCGCTTCGCGTGACAGGACGGCCTCTGCGAAATCCCGCCCCGCGCGCCCTAGATAAGTCCGCTGCCTTGCATCGGCAGCGAGCGCATCGATGGCGTTCGCCAATGCTTCCGGGTCGCCAGGCGAGACCAATACCCCGCGCTGGGATACTACGTCGTGCAGCTCCGTGCCCGCATTGGCCATCGCAATGACTGCCCGGCCACTCGCGAACATGCCGGTCAGCTTCGATGGCATGACGAGATCCGCGGCGTCGGCGCGTTGGGGGAGTACGTGTATGTCCGCCAGATTCAGCAGTTCGTTCAGTCGATTGGCGGGCTGCAGATTCATGAATCTGCAGTTTCGCAGCTTGCTGCAGCGTGCGATGAGGTCGTCACGCACCGGGCCGTTGCCACAGAAGACGAACACGAGGTTGTCCCGCGATTCAAGCCTTTGTGCGGCATCTGCCAATACGTCGAGCCCTTGCTTCGCGCCCATGTTGCCGGAATAAAGCACGACCGTCGCGTCGAGGGAAATATTGAGCGCGGCGCGCAGCTCGCTTGGGCGCGCCAGCGGATAGATCGAGCGCGTGTCGGCCCAGTTTGAGAAATGTACGAGCTTGGCGGGCGGAATGCCCTTATGCATCGCGCGTTCGACCATTTTCCCGGAGATCGTCGAAACGGTATCGAAGCGCTTCATGAGCATCCGTTCGAATGCAAGCGCCGCGCGTCGTAACAGCGAGCCATCGAGCATGCCGAGATTGAATGCCGCATCAACTTCGTAATCCTGAATGTGAAGCCACGCATGTGCGCCGCTCAGCCTGGCCGTGAGCCATCCGCCGGGCGCGTTCAGCAAGCTGGGCGCGACGCAGATGATGGCGTCCGGCCGCCAGAGAGCGTGGCGCAGCATGAGCGGAAAGCTCGTCAGCGCGAAGCTGGCGAGGTGCACGATGCGCAGGGCGCCGCGCGGCCGGCGCGGGACCCACAGCGGTGCTCGCCACACCCTGACCCCGTTGCGCTGCTCGGTCGCATACCGAGCCGAGTGATATCCGTTTGCTACGCGCCATTCCGGGTAATACGGTGGCGCACAGACTACGCGTACCGAGTGACCTTTGGCGGCGAGCGTTTCGGCCATTTCCGCCGTGTACTTGCCGATACCGGTCAGTTCGGGGGCATAGTTGATTCCGTAGACAAGGATTTTCATCGAATTGACGCGTGATTTCGGGGGAAATGGTGCGGTGCGCAATAGCAGCATTGTGCGGATTGCTCGTCGAATCGGTCCGACAGAATGTTGGCGCGCGCCGCCACGAGGGTGTGTGGGGCGCAACGCGTACGCGGCGGCCCGCTACGGCGACAGCCCCGCGATCCCGACGTCGGCGCACAGGTGCGCCGGCACCTCATCGAAATGCCGTGCACAGGAACGGCGAGTAAGTCTCGATCGCGGCCTGGATCGGTGAGCAGTATCCATAGGCGATGCTCGAGACGGCAAGCATCGACGCGGCCGCGGGCGATCGGCGCCAGGGAAGCAGTACGGGTGCGGCTTTCCAGCGCAGCAGCGTCACCATGATGAGCATGCCGATGATCCAGCCGACGGCCACCTCGGATACGGTGTGCGCATGATCGAACACGCGGGCGGTCGCGACGGCCGCCGCGAGTGCCGAGCCGGGCAGCAACGCGATATGGGCGCGGACATGCCAGCCGTCGTGCAGCGCCAGCAGGAAGGCCATCGGCCATACCGATGCGGCGAGCATCGTATGCCCGCTAATCACGCGAAAATGGATCGTACGGATCTCGATGCCGCAGCCCGCATACAGAACCTTGGTCAGGCCGACCGCCAGCATGCCGCCGCCGAGCAGCATCAACCACGATGCGGCGATCCGCCAACCGTGCATCGACGTAGCGAGCCATGCGCCGCAAACCGCAGCCAGCGGGACGGTCAGGGCCGCGTCACCGAGGCGGCTAATCGATGTCCACATGCCGGGCGCCGCCTGTTCGTATGGGCAGGACGGGCGCCGTCATGCGCCGCAACGATCGCATCGGCAGTGTAATGGAGGCCGATCGTCGTCTCGCGTTCATGTCATGCGACCATCGCCTCGGAGAGGCGCGCAAGCAAATACCGCTCGAAGTCCGCCGCAACCTCCGGATGCCGCAGCGCGAACTCGATCGTCGCCTTCAGGTACCCGAGCTTGCTGCCGCAATCGAAGCGCGTGCCGTCGTAGCGATACGCGAGCACCTGTTCATCGGTGAGCAGCGACTGGATCGCGTCGGTCAATTGCAATTCGCCGCCCGCGCCGGGTTTGAGCCCGCGGAGATGCTCGAAGATCTTCGGTTTCAACACGTAACGGCCGACGACACCGAAGTTCGACGGCGCATTCGCCGGTTCGGGCTTCTCGACGATGCCGGACAGCTTGAAGAGATCGTCTTCCCAGCGCTTGCCGTCGATCACGCCATAGGATTTCGAATCTTCAGGAGCGATTTCCTCGACCCCGATGACCGACGCGTGATAGTGATCGAAGACGTCGATCATCTGGCGTAACACCGGCTTCGGGGCATCGAGCAAATCGTCGGCGAGGATCACCGCGAACGGATTGTCGCCGACGAGCTTCTCCGCGCACAGCACGGCATGACCGAGCCCGAGCGCTTCGGCCTGGCGCACGTAAAAGCAGTCGACATGGCTCGGCTTGATGCTGCGCACCAGCGACAGCAGCTTGTCCTTGCCGCGTGCCTCGAGTTCGGCCTCGATCTCGTACGACTTGTCGAAATGATCCTCGATCGCGCGCTTGCTGCGTCCGGTCACGAAAATCATCTCCGTGATGCCCGCTTCGATCGCTTCCTCGACCGCATACTGGATCAATGGTTTGTCCACGACCGGCAGCATTTCCTTGGGACTGGCCTTGGTGGCCGGCAGGAACCGCGTGCCCAGGCCGGCGACCGGAAAGACGGCTTTCGTCACTTTCAACATAGTGGTAATTCCATGAGTTCGGAATGAAGAGCAGACAACGTCGAGGTGCGATGTCGGTGTCCGGACGCAACAAGAGATTCGAAGTCGCACAGGACGCAATTGCCTGCCCGCGCACGTGCGATTCGGGAAATCCTAATGTGTTCGGAAATAAAGCGGCGACTGAATCTTGGACGAATCCGACAGGTTGATTGCGAGACCATACGTTGGCGCAAGAATTATTTTGAAACAGTGTGCAAATGGCCGGCTCGGCGTTATATAGCGGATGACGGCTGTCGTTTGTCGACAGGCGTTCGCTTGGTTGGGATACGGTTCGAAGCGAAAGCCCGGAACCCGGTCGGATTTTGCAGATGCGAGTGTGTGCCGATGCATCGCGTTCACGGGCATGTCTTTAGGAGAGCGTGATGACGGAAGAGGATGATATTTGCCGGGCGTTGGGCGCACTCGATCCTGCCTATCTCGAACTGATGCAGCAGATGTTGAAGATCGATTGCGAGGTCGCGGCACGCGAGTTGGGCATCTCGAATCAGATCGCGTCACGGATCATCGCGCTGACGCCAACCGAGATCGAAGCGCTGGTCGGCCGCGGATCGCAGCCGTAGCTGGCAACGCTGGCGTCGTCTCGTCGCAACACCTGCTGGCAATTGTGCGGGCCGGATTGCGATGGTGGCCCCGTGGCCGGGAGCCGTCGAGTTTCCGGCATGCGTGGACGAAAGCGTGCCACGGTCCCGCTATATGCGAAGGAAGAAAAAGAACCGAACGAAATATATTTAGCGTTGAAACGCAATTGCCAAACAGAAGGGCGAAAGTGGAGTCACCATGACGCATTCGACCATAGACACCATGACGATATCCGAACAACGGCAGCGCACCGGCTGGGCCGGTGTCTGGCTTCCATGCACCGATCCTCCCGCGCAACCGATGTGGTGTGAGGGCCGATGGCCGGGACATCCATACGGCTTTCCCGTGTATTGGGACGGTACCAAATGGTGCAGCAAGATTTTCGGCGCCCGCGGGGATTTCTGGCGCGAGCGCGTGATACGGGCTGCATAGCAGGCATCTGCCGGCGGCGCTGCGCGTTCCGGCAAGCATTTGGGTGGGCCGGCGATCGCCACGTGACTTTGCCGAACCGCATGCCGCCGGTCCGTCGTGTCGTGCTTTCACGAACGGAAATACGAGCAACCCGCGAGGTGGCGGATTACCGCTAGGTTTTGTCCGCTCGTCGCCGTGCGCGACACGTAGAGTGCGGGGCCGAAACTCCGCGTATTGCCAATACGCGCCCTGCGGCCGGCTGAATGCAATCACCGTCCAAAATCAGGAACGCCCATGCCCGAACAGGACGACATCTTCGACGCGATTGCGGAATTCAACCGTTCGTATCTGACGCTTGCCCAGCGCTTGCTGCAAGCGGATCGCGAAGCGGCGAAACAACAACTGGGCATGTCGGATGAGACGGCTGCGATCGTCGCCGAATTGACGCCGGCACAGATCGACGAACTCGCCGAGCGTCGCGAACTGTTCTGCGAATTCCGCGCGGAATCCTCGCCCGGCCGGGCCTGATACGGCAACCTTTCGAACGTTTCATGCGTCGCGCCGCGCACGAGCCTGGCCGTATACCGGCTTGCATGTCCGCGACCGATCGCAGCTCGGCTGCCGCCGAGGCCGCAGCCGTCAATTGTCTGCAGTGGCCGATAGTTTGGCGTTTTTCGGCTAGATATCGAATCCCATTCGTCTAATTGGATTCGCTACGATGCGCAAAAACGCTGTTGCCACGATGTCCGCACGCGAAGCACACGATGCGGCCACGCCGATAATTGTCTTTCACCGGGGATTCGTCGTCCATGCAGGGAATGTTGGAGCATCTACTCGAGCGCCAAGTATCGATCCAATGGCGCGGCTTCCTGGAGGCATTGGCCGGTGAATTCACCGATCAGCTCGATCGGGACGAGCTGAGGCAATTGATGGCGCGCATCGGCATGCGCTTCGCAGCCGCGCATCCACTTGGCCCTTGCGAGTCGACGGACGATCTCGCGGATGCATTGAATGCCCGCTGGCGCGACATCCAGTGGGGTTACGCCGAACTGTCCGACGAGCACGATTTCCTGCGCATCGTTCATTACGCCGCGCCGTTGCGCGCGTTCGGCGACGGCTGTCTCGCATGGTCTTCCGCCTTCCTCGAAGGCGCGTATCAGGGCTGGTTCGACAGTGTCGGCGCGACCGGTTTGCGCGTGACGCAGGACGTCGCGCCGCCGGACGATTCGCGGATCGAGCTGCGTGTTGCGCGCGCAAAGAACTGAGCGACCGGGCCGACCGGAACTTCCGCGACAACCAATGGGCACGCTATGTCGACTTCACGGGATATCGAATCGTTGTTCAAGCGTTTTGGCGGCGATGCCGGACGCTATCACGAAGTACGTGCGGAAGCGGATGCCGAAGTGGCCCGCGCGCGTTGGCCGCTGCTCGGCGGTGTCGAATTGCGCGCGAGCGCGTCGCAGGGGCAGCCGGGCGCAGGGTCGCCGGACAGCGCGGATAGCCTGCGCAAAATCGTACTGGCCGACACGCGTGCGTTGCCTGCGTCCGCGCAGGATAACGGCGGGCGGGAACCAGCATCCGGCACGCTGAAGAAGCTGGTCGGCAGGCCGGCGGCATCGGATGGCACGGACACGCAAGGTCCGTCACAGCCGCTGGTTCGGTTGTTCGAGCGGCTGCGCACGGAGCCGACGGGAGAGGCGCCGAAGAAGCCATCGGTGTGGACCGGCCGCTCATGAAAATCGTCGCGATCGCTTCGGCAAAGGGCGGCGTCGGCAAGACGACGCTGGCGGCGAATCTCGCGGCCGTGTTGGCGGCGTCGCGGCGCCGGCGCGTGAGCGTGGTGGATCTCGATCCGCAGAATGCGCTGAAGCTGCATTTCGGCGTGCCGCTCGACATGACCGACGGGCTCGCCCATGCCGCGCTCGACAGGCTGAACTGGCCGGCCGTGGTCGTCGACGGGATCACGGTGTTTCCGTTCGGCCTGGTCAGCGAAACGGATCAGCGCCGCTTCGAGCGGCTGCTCGACCGTGATCCGTCGTGGCTCGCGCACGGGCTTGCCGCGCTCGGGCTCGGCGACGACGACATCGTGATCATCGATACGCCGCCGGGCACCTCGGTATACATGCGCGCCGCGCTGACGGCCGCGCATTTCGTGCTCAAGGTCGTGCTGGCCGATGCGGCCTCGTACGCAACGATTCCGCAGATGCGGCGGATGCTCGACGCGTATGCCGCGAGCCGCGCGGATTTCGTGGGCGACGGCTACGTGGTCAATCAGGTCGATCAGTCGCGCGAGCTGGGCCGCGATGTGCTGCGCGTGCTGTGCGACAGCCTCGGCGCGGCCCGGTTCGGCGGCGTGATTCACCGCGATGAAGGAGTCGCGGAATCGCTCGCGTCCCGGACGACCGTGAATCGCTACGACCCGCGTTCGCAGGCCGCCGCCGATCTGAACGCGTGCGGTGCATGGCTCGAGCGCGTGCTCGATCGGCGCGACACCGCGCGGAGCATCGCTTGAGCGCCCGCGGGGAGGTCGCGCGGCCGTCGGCGGTCGACCGGTTCGTCGATGCATTGCCCGGGAGCGGCTGGTTCGTCGCGCTGCCGGTGGCCGCATGCACGCTGCTGGCGCTGTATTTCGTGTGTACGGTGCCGCTCGACGCGATCGGGCAGCTCGTGTTCGCCACCTGCTGCATCGCCTGTTCGCTGGTGGTCCGTCGCCTGGGCGGACGCTATGCGACGCTCGTCATGATCGTGCTGTCGGTGGTGGCCACCGGCCGGTACATGTATTGGAGATTGTCCGGCACGCTGGTGTGGTCGCATCCGCTCGACGCGGTGTGGGGCACGCTGCTCGCGGCGGCCGAAGTCTATGCGGCGGCGGTGCTGATCCTCGGCTACTTCCAGACCGCGTGGCCGCTCGGGCGCAAGCCGCTGCCGTTGCCCGCGTCGCGTGCGCATTGGCCGAGCGTCGACGTGTTCATTCCGACGTACAACGAACCGTTGAGCGTCGTCAAGCCGACCATCTACGCGGCGCTCGCGCTGGATTACCCGGCCGACAAGCTGTCGATCCACGTGCTGGACGACGGACGTCGCCAGGAATTCCGCGCGTTCTGCGAGTCGGTCGGCGTGCACTGGACGATTCGCGATCACAATCGCCATGCCAAGGCCGGCAACCTCAACGAAGCGTTGAAGATCACCGACGGCGAATACATCGCGATCTTCGATTGCGATCATGTGCCGACGCGCTCGTTCCTGCAGATCTGTCTAGGCTGGTTCATTCGGGATCCGAAGCTGTCGATGCTGCAGACGCCGCATCACTTCTTTTCGCCGGACCCGTTCGAGCGCAACCTCGGCATTTTCAGAAAGGTGCCGAACGAAGGCGAACTGTTCTACGGACTGGTGCAGGACGGCAACGATCTCTGGAACGCGACGTTTTTCTGCGGATCGTGCGCGCTGATGCGCCGCTCGATGGTGGAGGAGATCGGCGGCATCGCGACGGAGACGGTGACCGAGGATGCGCACACCGCGCTCAAGCTGCATCGCCGCGGCTATACGACGGCCTATCTTGCGATACCGCAGGCGGCGGGGCTGGCCACGGAGAGCCTGACCGGGCACATCGGCCAGCGCATCCGCTGGGCGCGCGGCATGACGCAGATATTCCGCATCGACAACCCGCTGTTCGGGCGCGGACTGACGCTGAGCCAGCGGCTGTGCTACCTGAACGCGATGATGCATTTTTTCTACGGGATCCCGCGGCTCGTGTTCCTGACCGCGCCGCTGTCGTTCCTGTTCTTCGACGCACATGTGATCCATGCCCCGGCCACGATGCTTGCGCTCTATGCGCTGCCGCACGTCATCCATGCAAACGTGACGAACTCGCGGATGCAGGGCCGCTTCCGGCATTCGTTCTGGGCCGAAGTCTACGAAGCCGTGCTCGCGTCGTACATCGCGCTGCCGACGATGCTTGCGCTGATCAATCCCCGGCTGGGCAAGTTCAACGTGACGGCCAAGGGCGGACGCATCGACCGCGGCTACTTCGACTGGGCAGTGTCGAAACCGTATCTGAGCCTGGTGGTCCTGAACGTGATCGGCCTCGCGGTGGGCGTCCTGAACCTGTCGCTCAACCGTCACGTGGGCAGCGAAGTCCAGACGACGGCGTTCAATCTGGCATGGACGACCTACAACATCCTGATTCTGGGTCTCGCCGTCGCGGCGGCGAACGAGCGCCGGCAGGTACGCGTGTCCCATCGTGTCGCGGCGCGGATTCCGGTCATGCTGCGCTTCGCGAATGGCCGGACGCTGGCATGCGAAACGCGTGACTATTCGGAGGGCGGGATCGGCGTGGCGGTCCCCGACGATGCACGCATTCCGCGTGGCGAGCCGGTGACGGTATCGCTGTTTCGCGGTGTCGAAGAGTACGCATTTCCCGCGACGGTCGAATACGTCGAACCGGGGCGCGTCGGCATCCGGTTCGAGAGCCTGTCGCAGCAGCAGGAGTTCGATCTCGTCAGTTCGACCTTTGCCCGAGCCGACGCATGGATCGACTGGACGGACGGCCGCCGTCCCGATTCGCCGCTGCGTGCGTTCCTGCATCTGTTGAAGGTCGGCGTGCAGGGCTTGCTTCGCCTGATCGCACGCCTGTACGCGGACCTGCGCGTGTACGCGCGTGGCGGCCGCAGCAACGAAAAAAAATAGCATGAGGCGGAAAGAATGACGTGGGCGTCGCGACAGCGCGGCAGCACGCGCCGCAAGGCGTGCATTTCGCAGGGCGCGGTTGTCGCGGTTCCTGCACGTGTCGGCCGGTATGCGCGCGTGTCGCGCAGGATGGTGTCGCTACTGCTCTGGGCAATGGCGAGCGGCATCGCATCGGGCAGCTGGGCCGCGGCCACCGGGATGCAGGCACCCGGCGCAATGCGGGCGGCGGATGGCGCGATGTCGTCGGGCGATGCGGCGCCGCCGTCGCCGGCCATAGTCGTCGGGCCCGACACCGCGCGCCCCGCGCCGCTCGCCGAACCGGTGCCGGCGGCCGACGCCGCGCGTCGCCGCTTCGGTATGCTGCCGACCACGGCCGAGCCCGGCACGCTCGTGCCCGGCGGCCGGCGCCAGGCATTGACGTTCGCGGATCTCGGGGCACGCGATCCGCTGCAGCTGCGGGGCACCGACGGCCAGAACGGCATCGCGTTCTCCGTCCGGCGCGACGAGGTCGTCATGGGCGCGACGCTGCATCTGGTCTACAGCTACTCGCCCGCGCTGCTGCCGGATCTGTCGCAGCTCAAGGTGCTGATCAACGGCGAAGTGGCGGCGACGCTGCCGTTGCCGGCCGCTCAAGCCGGCATGACGGTTGCGCGCGACGTGTCGATCGATCCGCGCTTCGTCACCGAGTACAACCATCTGAACATTCAGTTGATCGGTCATTACACGAAAGACTGCGAGGATCCCGCCAACTCGTCGCTGTGGGCGACGGTGAGCAACGCGAGCCGGCTCGAGCTGACCTACGCGGCGTTGCCGGAGCGGCCGGAACTCGGCGTCCTGCCCGCGCCGTTCTTCGATTCGCGGGACGTCCGGCGGCTCGAGCTGCCGTTCGCATTCGCCGCGCGACCGCCGCGGGAGACGCTGGAAGCGGCGGGCATCGTCGCGTCGTGGTTCGGCGCGCTGGCCTCGTATCGCGGCGCGCGGTTTCCGGCCCGCCCCGGCGGCCTGCCTGAATCGGGCAATGCGGTGGTATTCGCGACGGCCGACGATCGTCTGGACGGCGTGACGCTGCCGGCGATCGACGGACCGACGCTCGCCGTCGTCGAGCGGCAGGCGCCGGCTCACGGCCAACTGCTGCTGGTGCTCGGTCGCACGCCGGACGAAGTGAAGGTCGCCGCGCTCACGCTCGTGCTCGGCAGCAAGACGCTCGCGGGTACGCATGCCACGGTGAGCCGGCTCGAGAACGTCGCGCCGCGCGTGCCGTACGACGCGCCGAACTGGCTGTCGTCGACGCGCCCGGTGCGGCTCGGCGAACTGGCCGAGGGGCGCGCGCTCAGCGTGTCCGGCTACGACGCGGGCGCCGTCCGGATCGATCTGCGCGTCGCCCCCGATCTGTTCACCTGGGATACGCGCGGCGCGCCGATCGACCTGCGTTATCGATACACGCCGACGCTGCGCGCGGACCGTTCGTCGCTCAACCTGAGCGTCGGCGACACGTTCGTGAAGGCGCTGCCGATCCCGGCACGGGAAACGTCGCGCTGGAGCCTGAGTCGCTACCTGCCGTTCGTCGCCAACGGTATCGACCGCGCAACGCTGCACGTGCCGCCGCTGCTGCTCACGCCGCGCACGCCGTTGCAGCTGCACTTCTTCTACGAGATCCCGGACATGGGCCGATGCACGGGGCGGCTGCTGCAGAACGTCGCGGGTTCGATCGACCCGGACTCGACGATCGACGTGTCGTCGTTTCCGCACTACAAGGCGCTGCCCGACCTCGCCGCGTTTGCAAACAGCGGCTTTCCGTTCACGCGGATGGCCGACCTGTCGGACACGGCCGTCGTGCTGCCCGCCGAGCCGGGCGCGGACGTCTACGGCCTGTACCTGCTCGCGATGGGGCGCATGGGCGTGTCGACGGGCTATCCGGTCAGCGGTGTGACGGTGACGGACGCCGCCGGTGTCGGCGCGTTCGCGTCCAAGGATCTGCTGATTCTCGGCGCGCCGGACACCCAGCCGCTGCTGACCCGCTGGGCGGCGCGCATGCCGTTCGGCACCGATCGCGACAGCGGCCTGTTCGGTGGCCGGTTCGGTGGCCTGTTCGGCGGCGCCGAGGCGGCGCCGTCGCCTGGCGCCGAGCGCGAACGCGTGCGCGCCGGCCTGTCGATCGTCTCGGACGGCACGCGCGCGCTGATCGCCGGCTTCGAGTCGCCGTTGCGCAAGACGCGCAGCGCCGTCGCGTTGATCAGCGCGAGCGGGCAGGCGGACGAGGCGCTCGGCCGCGCACTGCTCGACGACGACATGCTCACGTCGGTCCAGGGCGCGATGGTCGTGATTCGCGATCGCACCGTCACGGTGACGTCGAACGAAACGTCGTATCACGTCGGTGCGCTGCCGCCGCTCACTTACCTGCGCTGGTTTCTGTCGGGGCGTCCGCTGCTGCTTGCGCTGTTCAGCGTGCTGGCCGCGTTCGTCGCGGCGGCGCTCTTCTATCGTCTGCTGCGTGCGCGTGCGGCGCGCCGGCTGAAGGAGTGACATGCGAAACCGACGGTTACGCGGGCTCGGCGCCGCCCGCGCGGGCGGTGTCGCGAGTCTGCTGCTCGCGCTGGCACTGCCGCACGCGGCGGCGGCCGGCAGCGACCCGCTGAAGGTACTCGTCGATCAGGGGCGATACTGGCAGGCGCATGGCCGGGGCGACCTCGCGGCGCAGGCCTGGAAGAAGGTGCTGGGCGTCGATCCGAATCAGCCCGACGCGCTGTTCGGCATGGGCATGGTGCTCGCCGACCGCAAGGACGTCGACGGTGCGCGCCGCTACCTGGAACAGTTGCGCCGGATCGCGCCCGGCTTCGCGCGGACCGACGAGCTGGGCCAGCGTCTGGGCGAGACGAGCGTGCGCGACGGCGAGATCAGCGACGCGCGCCGCCTCGCGCAGACGGGGCAGAGCGCGCTGGCCGCGCAACAGTATCAGCGCGCGCTGCAAGGCGCGCCGTCGTCGCCCGCGCTGCAGCTCGAGTACTTCCAGGCGCTCGCGGCGACGCCGAGCGGATGGGCCGAAGCCCGCCGCGGCCTGGAGCGTCTCGCGCGTGACAACCCCGACGATCCGCGCTACGCACTCGCGTATGCGCAGCACCTGACCTATCGCGACGCGACGCGCCGCGACGGCATCGCGCGGCTCGAGTCGTTGTCCGCCGACGCGAAAGTCGGGAAGGCGGCGCGCGAGAGCTGGCGCCAGGCGCTGCTCTGGCTCGCGGCCAGGCCGTCGGATCAGGCGCGCTACCTCGCCTATCTGAAGGTGGTGCCCGACGATCCGCCGGTCAAGGCACGCTACGACAGCATGGTGCGACAGGACCAGACCGCGCGCGAGGGCGATCAACGCAGCGCCTCGAACGAAGCGCGCGGCCACGCGATCGAGGATGGCTTTGCGGCACTCGAGCGCGGCGATCTGGACACGGCGCGCGCCCGCTTCAATGCCGTGCTCGCCACGTCGCCGAACGACAGCGACGCGCTGGGCGGCCGCGGCATCGTCGAACTGAAGCAGGAGCACTTCGCGCAGGCACGCAGCGATCTGGAGCGCGCGTCGCGAGGCGGGAATGCGGCGCGCTGGCGCTCGGCGCTCGGCAGTGCGACGTACTGGTCTTACACGAGCGAGGCGCTCGGCGCGCAAAGCAACGGCGACTTCGCGCGAGCGAAAGCGCTGTTCGAGCGCGCGATTCTTGCGGATCCGTCGAACGTCACCGCGCAGGTGATGCTTGGCGACGCGCTGCTGGAGAATCGCGATGCGCGCGGCGCCGAGCAGGCGTACCGGATGGCGCTGCGGCGTCAGTCCGACAACCCGGACGCGATACGCGGCCTGGTCGGCGCGCTGGCCGCGCAGGGGCGCGGCGACGAAGCGTTGCAGTTCGCGACGCAACTGAGCGCCGAGCAGCAGTCGAAGGCCGGCGGCCTCGACCGGTTGCGTCGTACGGCCGAGGCCGCGCAGGCGCGGCAAGCCGAAGCGCGCGGCGATCTGGGCACGGCGCGCAGCCTGTTCGAGGACGCGCTCGCCGGCAATCCGGACGATCCGTGGCTGCGGCTGGATCTGGCGCGCGTGTACGTGCGGCAAGGCGCGATCGCGTCGGCGCGCAGCATGATGGACGGATTACTGGCCGAACGGCCCGACATGACCGACGCACTCTATGCCGGCGCGCTGCTGGCCGAGCAGACGCAAGACTGGAGCCTCGGGCTGCAGCGGCTGGAGCGCATCGCGCCCGCGCAGCGCACGGCGGCGATGACGACGTTGCAGCACCGCCTCTGGGTGGGCCAGCAGGCGGCACTCGCGACACGGCTGGTGCGCGAGGGCCGCCGCGCGCAGGCGCTCGGCGTGCTGCACGACGCGGAGGGGATCGGCCAGTCGGTGCCGGGACTCGCGGCGCAGTTGTCGGCGGGCTATGCGGCGGCCGGCGACACGTCGCGTGCGCTCTGGATCGTGCAGCGTGCGCTGGCCCGCGAGCCGGACAACGCCGATTTGCTGCTGCAGTACGCGCGGACGCTGCTGACCGTGCGCAACGATGCGCTGCTGGGCGACGCGATGCGCCGGCTCGCCGCGCTGCCGCTGTCGCCCGCGCAGCGCGGCGACTTCGAACGCCTGAACCTCGAGATCGTCGTGCGTCAGGCCGATGCGGTGCGCCAGGCCGGCGACCTCGCCGGCGGCTACGCCGTCATCGCGCCGTGGCTGGCCGCGATGCCGGACAGTCCCGAACTCCAGGCCGCGCTCGCGCGGCTGTACACGTCGGCCGGCGACGCGCCGAACGCGCTGAAATGCTATCGGGTCGCGCTGGCCCGCCGGCCCGACGATACGGGATTGCTGGTCGCGGCGATCTACGCGGCGAGCAGCGCGAAGGCATGGCGCGACGGTGAAGCGTTCGCGGCCACGGCGCTGCGTATCGCGCCCGACGACCCGGGCTTGCTTGCCGCGACCGGCCGGCTGTATCGCGCGGAGGGGAATCTTTCACTCGCCGCACAGTATCTGCAGCGCTCGCTGCTGGCCGCCAATACGCCGCCGCCGGGCAGCAAGACGGCGCCATCGAACGTGCCGCGCGGCTGGGAAGACGCGATGCGGCGCATCGGCGCGAACCCGCTGCCCGGTACCAATCCGTTCGAAGGCAAGACCGCCGTCGATGTCGTTCATCCGTCGACCGGCTTCGGGGCCGCGGTATCGCCGCTGCCGGGCGTGCCTTCCTGGTCCACCCCGTCTTCTTCCGCTCCGACCGTGCCCTATACGATGCCTCCCGCGCCGCCCGCGACCTACGTCACCCCGTCCGCCGTGCCGGCCGCGCGCATGGTGCCGCCCGCCATGTCGCCGCAGGCGGTCACGCCCGATCCCGGCGATCCCGGCGGCTATGGCCCGGCCGTCGCCGGCGCGGGCGAGTCGGGCGGGCCCGCGACCGCGCGGCGCTATCAGTCCTACCAGTCCTATCAGCCCTATCGGGAGCCTGCCGCCGACGTACCGCCGGCGGGGGCGTCCGCGGGATGCGTGGCGCAGTCCGATCCGAACGACGACTGTGCCGGCTACGTCGCCACGCCGTGGCCGATGTCGCCCGCGTCGCGGGCCGCGGCGGCGACCGGTTCGCCGGCGGCCGCTTCGGGCGCCAGGCCGGCCCGGCCGGCCCGCGGCGGGACGAAGGTCGCCGCGGCGCGCGCGCCCGTTCTTTCATCGGCCTACGGGCAGGCCGATGCGCCGCCTCGCTATATCCCACAGCCGCCGGCCGGCTATGCGGGAAGCGAGGCCGTGGCCCGTGCGCCGCAACGGGACGCGGGCGTCAACACTCAGATGCTCGACGTCGCGTCGGAACTGGCCCAGGTGAACAGCGAGCAGGCCAGCACGGCATCGGGCGGCATCGTGTTCCGAAACCGGACGGGCGAGGCGGGGCTATCCGGCCTCACCGACATCGAGGCGCCGCTGGAAGGGCGTATCAAGGCAGGCAACGGTCACGTCGTCGTGACCGCCACGCCGGTCATGCTCGACGGCGGCAACTCCGCGACCGACGTGCCGACTCTCGCCCGGTTCGGCGCGGGGCTCTCGCGGTCGGCCGGCGGCGGCTCGCCGGGTTCCGAAACGGCGAGCGGCGTCGGTCTCTCCCTGGGTTACGAAGGCAAGCAATTGAAGGCCGACATCGGCGCGACGCCGGTCGGATTTCCGTACCAGGATGTGGTCGGCGGCGTGCGCTTCAACGGTGCGATCACCGATCGGGCGGCCTACTCGCTGGCCGTCACGCGTCGCGCGGTGACCGACAGCCTGCTCTCGTTCGCGGGCGCACGCGATGCGAGTGCCGGCCTCAAGTGGGGCGGCGTGACGCGCAGCGGCGCGCGCGGCGCGCTGAGCTGGGACGACGGCACCAGCGGCGCGTACGTCGCGGGCGCGTTCGACTACTACGACGGCCATCACGTCGAACGCAACTTCGCCGGCAAGGGCAGCGGCGGCGCCTATACGCGCCTGCTGCGCGACGCCGACCGGACGCTCACCGTGGGCGTCAATGCGACGTGGATGCGCTTCAGCAAGAACCAGTCGTATTTCACGTACGGTCAGGGCGGCTATTTCAGTCCGCAGCAATACGTAATCCTGAATATACCGGTCGAGTACGCGGGACGAACGGGCGCGTTTGCGTACGACTTGAGCGGTTCGTTCGGCGTGCAGCATTACCGGCAGAACGCGGTGCCGTATTTCCCGCTCGATTCCGGCATGCAGGCGCAAGCGGCCGCGAATGCCGCCGCCAGCCAGGCGGTGGGGCTGGACGCGGGGGCCGTGTATCCCGCGCGCAGCAAGACGGGCATCGCGTATTCGCTCGCCGCGCGTGGCGAATACCAGGTCGCGCCGCAGCTGGCCGTCGGTGGAGCGGCTTCGTTCGGCAATGCGTATCAGTACCGCGAGTGGACGGCGGCCGTCTATCTCCGTTACAGCTTTACGCCGCAAGGCGGCCTGCCGGCGTTCCCGCCGCGCGCGTTCACGTCGCCGTATCTCGCCGACGCCGACTGAACGGATCCGCATCGCGCCGTGGCGATGCCGCGCGAATCGACGTGCGCGCCACGGTACGCGCGCCTGCGCGCGCTGGCGGATCCGTTCAGAGCTTTGTCGGTCCGGCGCTGCGTTCGCGACGTACAGTGTGTCATCGAAAATCCGGTGAGTGTCGAACCCCGGGTCGAAGCGAATCGACCGGCAAAGCACACGCGCTGGCCCTTCAAGACCGACCATGGCCGAACAACACGACATTTTCGATGCGATCGCGGAATTCAATCGATCGTATCTCATGCTTGCGAAGTGGCTGCTCCTCGTCAACCGGAGCGAGGCCACACGACAACTCGGCGTCTCGGAAATGACGGCATCGCGCATCGCATCGCTGACACTGGCCCAGATCGACCACCTCGCCACGCGCGGCAAGCTGTTTTGCGAGTTTCGCGACGAGTTCGCGCCAGGCTGTGCGTGAATTCGTCGTGCGACGGTTCGCCATGACATCGGGACGGCTTAGTCGTCAGGACGCAGGGACGTACGCGCGCCGTGACGGCATCCTGAATCCGAACGCAGTGCGCGATCACGCAACGGTCCGACTGCTTCGTGCACGCAACCCAGAGAGAATCGATGATCTCCCAATCCATCTTCAAGGCATATGACATTCGCGGTGTGGTCGGCAAG
>NZ_QTQN01000041.1:0-70402 GCF_003853755.1 Burkholderia sp. Bp8984 | reverse complement strand
GCCTTGACGATCTCGTCGGCAACCGCGTTTGCGCCGTCCTGGTTCAGGTCGGCGATCGCCACGGCCGCGCCCGCTTTCGCGAGCTCCAGCGCGATTTCCTTGCCGATGCCGCTTGCGGCGCCCGTGACGACTGCGGTCTTGCCATTCAGGTTGCTCATTTCGAATTCCCGTGGTGAAAGGATTGACAGGGAGAAAGGACTGCGGACGTGTTACTGAGCCAGGTAATCGTAGACGACTTCGCCGAGGCCGAGTGTCAAATCCGCGACGAGGTGGCGCGCTTCGACGATCTCGAGCACCGGCAGGTCGGCCACCGGCGCGAGCGCGTGCGGTGCCAGTTCGAGCGACGCGGGGCCCGTCCACGCGCCCTTCATCCTGATGTCCTGCATGTAGTAGCGCACCAGTTCGCACACGCGCGCGGTGCCGTCGACGTGCGGGATGATCTTCAGCAGGAAGTTCGGGCCGGCGAGGCGCTTCGTCTGCTCGTCGATGTCGAGTTCCTTGTGCTTGTAGCCCATCGTGCCGGTCGCGACGCGCACCTTGCCGTAGTCGAGCGTGCCCAGGAGGTGGTCGGTGTTCACGTGCAGCGTGGGCGACGCGAGTTTTTTCGGGAAACCCCACAGCTCGCGGCCGCCGGCGATCGGCGGGTGATCGTCGAGATACATCGCGAGCGTGTAGCCGCCGGCCTGGCCGTTGTACTCGACGGGGATCACCTGGCCGCTTTCCGTGTAGTCGCCGAAGCCGGTCGAATCGGCCATGCGAATGAATTCGTAATGGACGAGCGGCTCCTTGACCTGCAACGGCTCGGGCACGATTTCACGCAGACGGTCCGGATCGGTGCGGTACGTGATGATCAGAAACTCACGATCGACGAAACGGTACGGGCCCATCGGAAAGGCCGGGCTGGTCAACGGCATCGCAAACGCTTTCGATCGGACATCGCTGGGTTTCATGCGGACTCCTTGTTGTTGATCGCTTCGTGGATGAGTGCTCGTAAGCTCGTAATCCTATGCCTGTGCGTTGCCGTTGTGCGATGCCGCATATGGAATTAATTGTTGCCGATTTCGAATGATTTGCGACGCAAATATTGAGACGAACGGTGCAAACGGCATGGCGCGCGTGAGCGGTCCGATACTCGCACGGGCCGGTGACGCCACGATGTGAAAAAGGTGAGCCTTTACGGGATAGTCGGTGAGCTTTTACGGGAGACAGTCGCGCGTGAATGTGACAATTATGTGAACTTGTGTTGCAGTACAGGCTCTAAGTGCGTTCGCGCGCGGGCCTCGGTCCTGGTCACCGGTCGCCCGGCGCATTAAGCACTGCTTAAGCGAGTGAGCACTAGCATCGTTCGCATCCGACCGGCACCGCCGGTCCCGTCACGACATCCCACGCAACCGGATTCATGCAGAACCTCAATCTCACCCTGTTTTCCGCCTTCAATGCCGGCGCCGCGCCGCACCCCGGCGTTGCCCACCTCGCGATCTTCGCCGCCGACTGGCTCGTCTATGCGCTGCCCGCGATGCTGCTGCTGGCCTGGATCTTCGGCGAACGCCCGACGCGCCGCCAGGCGATCGAGGCCGGCGTCGGCACGTGTGTGGCGCTGGCGCTCGCGCAGGTGATCGGGCATTTCTGGTTTTCGCCGCGGCCGTTCATGGCCGGAATCGGCACGCAACTGATTCCGCATGCGCCGGACAGCTCGTTTCCAAGCGATCACATGACGTTTGCCTGGAGTCTCGCGGTCGGCATGATGCTCGCTGGTACCACGCGGCTGACCGGCGTCGTGATGGCCGCGATGGCCGTCGCGATTGCATGGGGGCGTGTGTATGCGGGCGTGCACTGGCCGTTCGACATGGCCGGCGGCGTGCTGGTCGGCACGGCCGGCGCGCTGGCCGCGCACCTGTACGGACAACGCGTGGTCGAGCTGCTCGAACGGATCGGCGACGTCGTGCACGCGGTGCTGATGGGGCGCGAGCGCACGCCCTGAGCGGCAGGACTACGCGGGAGAAGTGCGGGCCGGACGCCGTCAACCGGGCGTCTTGGCTGCTTCCGCCGAAGCGGACGGGCCGCCGCCCGCTTCATGCAGTTCGGGCGTCTCGCCCGGATGCTGCGCGGCGTCACGTTCGAGCGCGCTTTCCTTCAGGATCGCGCACATCGCGACGAACAGCGCGAGCACGACGACCGCCAGGCCGCAATAACCGGCGATCTTCAGATTGCGAAGGAAAGGCGAAGCGTGGCTTTCTCTTGTCATGACCGGGCGCTCCTGGGCGGGCTGCGGCGGCTGTCGCCCGACAGCGGCGTCGCAGACATAGATATATACCAGCCGCCCCGCCGATGCCAAGCCCGCCCGTGCGCGGGCACCCGTCCGCGTCAGTCTTCCAGCGTTTCGTGCACGGCCGTCGCGCCGCGCTTCCAGTAGGCCGCCGCGCGGATGCGCGACTTGTCGACGCCGCACTCGCCGGTCAGGTACTGACGCACCGCGCGCATCGCTTGCGCTTCGCCTGCCGCCCACACGTAACCGTCGCCGGAGGACGGCAGCGGCAGCTCGCGCACCGCGTTCAGCAGCAGGTCGCCGTCCGCGGCGTCGGCTTCGTCGCGAAAGCGCCAGATTTCGTGCACGTCGGCACGCGTATCGAACGCGATCTGCGCGGTGCGATCCGCGACTTCCAGCACGACCGCCGTGCGTGTGCCGGCCGGCAATTGCTCGAGACGCCGCGCGACCGCCGGCAGCGCCGTATCGTCGCCGATCAGCAGATGCCAGTCGAAATCGATCGGGACCACGAACGATCCGCGCGGGCCGCCGATGCCGAGCCATTGGCCGACGCGTGCCTGTGCCGCCCACTGCGATGCGGGGCCCGGATGGTTCAGCACGAATTCCAGATCGAGTTCGCAGGCGGCGCGGTCGAAACGGCGCGGCGTGAAATCGCGCGCGACCGGCTTCGGTTCGCCTTCGGGAAACTCGGGGCCGTTCGCGCCGAGCGTCGGCATCGCGGGGCGTTCGGCGCCGGGCGGCGGGAAGAACACCTTCACGTGATCGTCGAACGACGACGATTCGAAATCCGCGAGGTCGGGGCCGCCGAGGGTGACGCGCAGCAGGTGCGGCGTCACGGCGTGCACGCGCACGACCTGCAGCAGGCGGAACTTGAGGGTATGGCGCACGCGCGTGACGGCGCGTTCGGAGGGGTTCTGCATCAATCCGTACTCCTTGGGTTTTGACGGGACGGCGCGGGTTACGCGCCGGTGCCGCCTTCGATTTCGGCCGTCGCGCGGCGCATGATTGCCGCGATGCGCCGCTGTTCGTCGGCATCGGCCGCGCTCTTGTGGAGCAGCGCCCGTTTCAGTGCGAGGCGGGCCTCGACGAACTCCGGCAGCCAGCCGGGCTGCGTGTCGTCCTGTGCCTCGCTGCCCGCCGCTTCGCCGGCGAACGCGCGACGCATGAATTCCATCTTGCGTGCGAGGTGCGTGAGGCGCGCGAACAAGGTGTCGACGCGTTCGCGCTGTGCATCGAGATGCGCGCGGCCGGCGTCGGTCAGCGCATAGCGCTTGCGGTTGCCTTCCGCCTGCGACGCGACGAAGCCGACTTCGTCGAGATACGTGAGCGCCGGATACACCATGCCGGGGCTCGGGCTGTAGAAGCCGTTCGAGCGCGTATCGAGCGCCTTGATCAGTTCGTAACCGTGGCTCGGTTGCTCGGCGACCAGCGCGAGCAGCAGCAGCTGGAGATCGTCGGAGCTGAACTGGCGGCCGCGCGGCATGCCGTCGTCGCCGAAATCGCCAAAGCCGCCGCGTCCGCCACGGCCACCGAACGGGCCGCCGCCGAACGGATCGTGGCCGCGTCGATGGCGGCCGATCAGTTGCCAGACACTGGTGTACCAGTCAGGGCCCGCATGCGCACCATGACCGTCGCATCGGGCATGGCCGCGGGAGGAGTTGTGTCGCATGATCGTGTCCTATATGTCGTAAAACATATCTAAAGATATATATCGAAAGATAGGGTGTCAAGGAGGATTATTGGGGGGCGGATGTTGATGGGAGGGGATGTAGGCTGGAAAAACGGTGGCCCTTTTTTGCAGTATTTGAACAAAACTATTAATTTCCCAATTCAATAGCTACTGCTCGAGGTTGACGGGAAGTTCCGCCTAAATGGCGCCCAGCGTCTCGAGACGGGAGATCGTTGCTGTGGCATTGCGGATTGGCAACGGGGCATTGCGATACCAGAAGAGCGTGCTCTGTACGTCGCCGGAAATATCGGTTGCTGCCCGAATGATCCGAGGCGCGTCTCCAAGGAACTTCCGTACGCTCTCGGAGCCTGCCAAACGGCTCATCATGTTACGGTGTACATGGGCCAGCCCCGCGAGCGTTTGCATATGGATGTGGATGTGCAAAGCGAGAGCGAATCGCTTCGCCGAGACGATCGGAGCGATGCTCGTCGGTCCTCTCAATGACGCCATGAATTAGGCGAAATCGCTGGAACTGCCGGTGATATCGGATTCCACGACTGCTTTTTATTGCACGCTATATGCACATTTATAGCATCAGCATTCACTTCGGCCCGTCTAGCCAAGACGAACACAGCGATGGAAGCGTGTACGCGCCTTGGGCGGGGCCCGGGAGACATCCGACGTTCGGAGCACTGCGCGTCGGTCCAGATAGAGCGGCGGAATATAGTGTTCTTCGTCGAATAACATGAAAAATTGTTAGTCGGCATCCCCGATTGTTATTTCCGTGTCACATTTTGGTAAACTCGCGCGCAGCCGCCAGCTATTTAGAACAGCAACATCCGGCGGGTCATAACGAATCAAACTGAGAGACCGTCGTGGATATCCGAGAGTCGTTCCGCAAATTCGTATCGGGAATCGATGCGAATCGCCGGCCGGTCGTGCTGAATTGGGGTAAGGCGCAGCACGCGCTGGCGTCGAAGATCGCGTTGCAGCACGCGAGCATCCGCGAAAGCATGATGACCGGCATCAGCGGCTATCTGACCTGCATTTCGCAGCAGGGCGATTTGCCTCCGAAGCTTTTCATTGGTGCGCCGGTCTCAGTCGGTATCGTCACGGATCGCGGCCAACTGCATGCCATCAACGCAATCGTCAGCGCCGTTCAGATCGGCCGGACCGACGGGGAGCTGACGGTTTACCAGTTCACCGTGACCGACGCGGTGAACCTGCTGCAAAAGCGCACCAATTCCCGCATCTTCCGTAACGTCAGCGTTGTCGATGTACTTGGAGTCGTCCTGAGCGAATGGCGACAGCGTAGTGTTGCCCTCGCGCAGGCGTTCGAGTTCGACCTGTCCCAACTCGACAGATCCCGCTATCCAAGTCGCTCTTTCGTACGCCAGGTCAACGAATCTGATGCCCGTTTCATCTCCCGGATTGCACGTCGCGACGGCATCACGCTGTTCGTGCGCGCCGGACGGGTGAGCGGGGAGGCGAAAGACGGCGATCCTCCCGTGCATACGCTGGTGTTCTGCGATGACCCTCAGAAACTGAGCGAGTCCGCCGCAGGTACAGTGCGCGTCCATCCACGAGACGCTGGAACGGAACAGCGCGACACCATCACCGCTCTGACGATGCGCCAGCAACTGATTTCGGGGGAATCGGGGCGACCTTCGTGGGACTACCGATATGCCCGCGTGGACCAGTCGAGCGCATCGACAAGGATCGATCAAGGCGAATCGGGTAACGATCTCGCGAAATTGCTATCGGACTTCGTGATCGACGTCCCGCATATGGCGGACTCGTGGGCAGACCACGAACGGATGACGGAAGATCGCATTCTGGCTCATGAAGCGCAGGCGGTTCGATACGACGGCGTGAGCGGAATTCGCGACCTCGCAGTCGGCTCATGGATCACGATCGCCGGAGAGGACGAGTGGGGCACGCTCCCGTCCGACAAGCAGCAATTCGTGATTACGTCACTGCACCACGAGATCTGGAACAATCTGCCCAAAGGGTTGAACGAGCGTGCGCAGACGCTGTTCGCCGCCAGCCACACGCTTCAGCAGCCACGCTCGCTGAGCGATGGCGACCCGTCCGGGCAGGATACGCGCTACGAAAATACGTTCTCGTGCGTGCCGCGTGGCACGCCTCTCACGCCGCTTTACGATCCCAAGACTGACCTTCCGCCGACGCCGTTGATTACCGGGCGCGTGGTCGGGGCCGAGGGCGAGGAGGTCAGTTGCGACGAGAATGGCTGCGTGTTCGTGCAGATTCTCGGTCAGGATTCCCGCGATCATGCGCACGCGCAGGGTGCCGGAACGAACAGCAACGAGAGCGACAGCGCACCGATCCGCGTGGCATCCAGTCTGGCCGGGCCGAATTTCGGGGAGACTTTCTTGCCGCGGGTGGGCACCGAAGTTCTGCTCGGGAGCCTCGGCGGGGATCCGGACAGGCTGGTCATCATCGGCGTGCTGGCAAACGGCGCGAACATGCCGGCGAGTTTCACTCATACGGGCAGTCTGCCGGGCAATCGCTTTCTCTCCGGTATCAAGACGAAGGAAATCAAGGGGCAACGCTACAACCAGCTTCGTCTCGACGATACACCGCAGCAAATCAGCGCGCAGCTTGCATCGGAGCATGCGCATAGCCAGTTGAATCTCGGCTACCTGACGCAACCACGCGACAACGGACAGGGTGCAGACCGCGGCCAAGGCGCCGAATTGCGCACGGACGCGGCAGCTGCGTTGCGCGCGGCGCAAGGGATGCTTCTGACGACTTACGCGCGTACGCAGGCGAGCGGCGGACAGCTTGACCGCAATGAACTCGTCGAGTTGCTCGGCGAATGCGCTGAGCTGTTCAAGGCGTTGGGAGATTACGCCGGACAGCACGGCGGCACGGCGACCGATGCGACGGGGCAGCAAGCTGTCGTGACCGCCTTCAAGGGATGGACGCCGGGCGGCCACGCTTCAGGCGACGATCGTGCGTCGAACGCCGACGCAGACGACTCTCAGGCGCTGATGGCATTCGGCGCAAAGGCGGGCGCGCTCAATATCACCCCGAAGACTTACGTGACCTACGCCGGCGAGAACATCGATCAGATCGCGCGGCAGAACCTGCAATTCGCCGGCGGTCAGCGCGTAATCACGACGGCGGGCCAGGGCATCCACCTGTTCGGGCGCGGAGAAGGCGTCCGTGCGATTGCCGGCGAGGGCCCCGTTGTCTTGCAGGCGCAACAGGACACGCTTGCGGCGACTGCTCAGAAGGGGATACAGATCATGTCGGTCGGCGACGAGGTGTTGATCTCGGGCAAGTCGATCCGGCTCGTCGCGGAAGACGGAAGCTACGTGAAAGTCGGTGGCGGCGTCGAGGTCGGTTCCGACGGTGCGTTCACCGCGCACACGGCGGGACATGATTTCGTCGGCCCGAACACGGACCACGTTGCGCCGCCGGCGTTCAATCGCGGAGGAGCCGATCAGAAGTTCCGCTTGCGGTACCCCGGCACCGACGGTGACGACGGTATGCATCCCGTGCCGAATCGTCCATACAAGATCACGCTGCGCAATGGCCAGGTCATTAACGGGATCTCGGATGCACACGGGTTGACGGAGCTGGCATCGAGCGACGCGATGCACATTGCACACATTCAGGTTTTCGACGTTTAAGGCAGGCGATCATGTCCGATACCACAACCTCGTCGCCCCGGATCGTCGGCGAACATCAGGCGATTCTCAATTGCAACCGGCCGCAGGATGCGTTCGTCAATACCGACGTACAAAATCGCTTCCCGTGCACGACGATCCTGATCCATGGCGTGAATGACCTTGGAACGGATTTCGGCACGGTCGAAGGCGGACTGTGCGATGGATTGAACGACCGCCTCGGTCGCACCGATTTCAAGGGCGCGGAGTACTCGCACGGCCGCATGGCGAACGACCCGAGCCAGGTGAGCGTTGCCGACATGATGAAGAACATGGACGACGCCATCTATCGTCGGCAGGAAAGCGAAGAGACAAGGAGCCCGTTGATTCCGTTTTATTGGGGGTTACGCGTCGGGAAGGAGGATTTGCCCCGGGACCCCAATAAGGAAACCGTCAACGGCCAGTACGTCGACCGGTTCGGCAACCGCCTCGATGAGCACCGCGCGCGCAACGGCGGATTCTTCGCCAACGCGACCAACAACATCCCCGACATGTTCGACTCGAATTTCAAAGGGGGAATGACGACGAAAATTCTCGACCGGATGCAGGGCGACCCGACGCACCCGCTTCGCGAGGCGGAAAATCGGCACTACATGTTGCTGGCAGCTCGGCGGCTCGCGGCATTGGTGCGGCAAATCCGCCTTATCGACCCGGACGGGACGGTCAACATCATTGCGCACAGTCAGGGCACGCTGATATCGCTGCTCGCCCAGGCCTATCTCGTCGAGGGGCTGATTCCCAACCAATGTGGCCCGGCTGACCGTCCTGCCGACACGTTGGTCCTGATCGACTCGCCCTACAGCTTGAGCGAGGAGTTCATGGATCGGCTGCTGCAACGCGGGGACCAGCAGCAGACGGCTTACGCGCGTGCAAAGACCCTGGCAAACCTGGCCGGGTTTGTGGCGAGCGGCAAATATTCGACGCCACCACTCGATCAATTGAAGTACGTGCCAGGTCGGGACAATTTCGGCATCGTCGGCCCGACGTGGGATCCCGTGCAGGCGACGCGCCTGAGCGGGTTGCAAGGCAACGAATGCGTCGTGTTCGCCGAGCGCGACAATCGCGGCAAAGTGTATATGTACTTCAGCCCGGAGGATGCGACCGTCGGTCTGCGCGGCGTCAATGGCATGGGTTGCTCGGGCTTGCCCGACTCAATCCACGTGCGTGCGGCGCAGCGGGGAAGCAAGCCTGAGAAAATCGATCTGCTGTCGGCGGCTTTCCGGCAGCGTGTCTTTACCCGGCGTCTGCGGCAGGGCAAGCCGGTTCAGGTTGGTACGCCGCCCGGAAACTTTACGATGCGGGAAAAGGGTGAAACATCCCATGGCTTGCCCGGCGGCTTCACGACATGGGTGAAATCGACGCAGATAAGCGTCGGTACCGAGCGCAATATCAATGGCGAAGCATTGACGCCACCGTTCGATCCCGAAATGGAAGGCAATGTGCTGCCTGGAACGGAGGTAACGCCTCTTTCGGCAAATAATGCTGGCGAGTATGCGCCCGGCAAACAATCCATTGACCAGCTCGAAGCGGAAATTGCCTTGAGCACGAACAGTGGCGAAGGTGCGTTGCAGCCATTGCCCGCACAAACCATCGAATGGCCAACGAGCGAGGATGGGACGCTGCCGACCACCGCCGAGGTCGAGGCGTCGTTGAATGCGGGCAAGGATCCAGACGATCAGTGCAAGGTAGGCCGGGTCGTGTCGACGGTACCGCCGTCGCCCGGGCACATCGTCGTCTATCGGCAGGAGACGCTCAACGAAGCCAAGGTTCGGCTGATGAATAATCATCAGGGAGAAAGCTCATATCACTCGGCGGTCATGAGCGGTCGTAGAAATCACCGCTGTGCGACCGCGTTCGATGTATCGGTAGGCCAGGCGCGTGCGCTGGACGATCCGGACTGGGCAAAACTCCTGCGGGCAATTGCCGATTGGAGACTTCCGGAGAGCGATATAGTAAAAGCCGAGAGAAAACTCGGCAAAAAGCTCGACCCCGTAACGTCCGAAATAATAAAAGCCAATTGCAGCTATTACGAAAGCGGAGTTTTCCCGGAAGAAAATATCGTGCCCAAGGATTTTCCTGACGGTGTGGTCAGTGAAACCAGGAAAGATCGAAATAGCGAAGATACAAAAGAAGCACGATCGGTACATTGACAAATTGATGCGCCATGATTACGACAAACGTCACGCGACCACCGGCTTCACGAATATTTCTGCTCGCACTCGCAATCCTGACTCTCTTATGGATTGCAGTCTTTGAGTTTGTTGTTGGAAGGGAGGGATTTTTGGGAGGGAATATTGCAATGTATCGACGCTTGTCGCTGTTGATCTTGCCGCCGCTATTGTTGGCGGCATGCGTCAGTATCGCCTATGGTGCCTCGTTGCGTCGAGACTCGCCGCCTCGAGACACGCCCGCTGCCGCTCGTCCCTCGAGCGTAAATGAAGCTGTCGTTGCCGGGGACGGATCTCGGGACGCACGGTTCACATTGGAGATACGACGCTTTGGCGTCGCCGTTGACCGGTTTCGCCAGCGTGCGCTATTGATGCGGCTGGACGAGGCAGGAACCAATGGAACGTTGCTCCCGCAAGATCCCAAACAATATCCGTGGTCGAGTAGTGATCGAAGCTTTGCGGGACATAAGCGCGAGAACAACGTTTTCGGCTATACATTGCGTGGATGGGTCGATTATTGGCCGATTCCCGTGATAGTGGCCGGGCCGCCCCGAAACGAGAGTGATCCGGAGGCGGGCCGGATGGCAACCCACATCAGTAGTGCGGATAACGGGGCGGGGATTGGCAATACAATTTATACGAGACTCGATGAAATACATACTGCGTATGGGGACGATGTAGTCTCTAGAGCGTTTGATATTTTTGACCGCGAGCCGGACTTGCCGGCAGTAGTGTTGCTGGTTGAGGATGGAATCAACACGCGATCCTATTTGGGTACTCCGGGCGCCGATTACCTGGGTTTGTCCACAAAAGATGGAAACTTCGTACCAAAGAATCCGGACAGTTACGTTGCGTTGCTCGTGACGAGAAAGGATCGCGTTGACCGATTGATTCGTCCATATGTGGTGGACGCACCAGAGGCAATCGACAACACCCAGACCCGATATGACGTGATCAAGCTGTGGAATTATTTCTGGCAGCTTCAGAAAGCCTACTGGAAGAAGGGTGAAAAGGAGATGCCGGCGGATTATTGGCAGGCGAAGCTCCCCGAGTTCTGGAAGACCGCGTCGCTGAAGATACCGGACGGCTTCAAGCCGAACCCGTGGGTGCCGATTCCGTGGACGACGTGGCAACTGAAGGAGTACGACAAATGGCCGGTCCTGGCCAATCTGCATCGGCCGGTGCGAGTTGATCTGAGCAACGGGCACGGGGCGCCGTTGAAGAAGGGCGAGCGAATCGAAAAGATCCGCGCCGGCTGGCAGCAGGCAGTGGGCACGCTTGCGCCCGGCGAGCAGCCGGGACGGATGTTCTACGACACCGGCTCTTCGACCGCCAATCTCGCGTTGCTGGTGCAGTCGCTGCACGACAACCCGCAGCATATCGATATTGACGATCCGAAAGACGCATTCGACATGCAACGCCGTATCGGCGGCGACACCGGAACGAGCTCGATCTGGGTCCAGACCGCGCTGGCGCTGATGATGGGTTATGGCGACGGGAAGACGAGCGCACTGATCAACCTGCGGGATCCGCTGCATGCCACGATCGTCATGCTGACGCCGTCGGACGCCGCGTCGCGGCAAGCGCATCCGCAGACGTTCAGCTGGGATTTCTGACGGACCGGATCGACACGTCATGGGTCAAAAGCGATACATCATCGAAGGCGATGTGCACAGCCACGGCGGACGCGTTGTGTCCGGGGCGCCGAACTCGCGAATCAACGGGCGCGCGATTGCACGCTTGCACGATCCCGCGATTTGCGAGATTCACGGCCTGACCTTCATTGCGACGGTGTCGGGTTACGCCCGGTTCGACGGGCAAGTCGCCGCATGCGACGGCGACTTGCTGGCATGCGGAGCACGCCTGATCGCGAGCCAGGACCAGACGGGAGGCTAACGGAAATACGGGGCACGTGGGCGGTGCGCCGGTCGAGCCGGGCGCCTCGCCCGATCGCGCCGGTGACGCTCAGATCACGAATTCCATCGGCTTCGTGCCGCATTGCGCATCGGGCAACGGCTCGCCACGCTGCGTCGCGGCCAACAACCGACCGATCGCAATGTGGACCACATCGGCGCGCACGCTCGACGGCGTGAAGCCTGCGGCGTTGTCGAGTCCCTCGCGGTGCGCGCGCATGATTCGCACGTCTTGCTGGATCACGGAATGCGTGTAGAGGTGCAGCAGCGGTTTCAGCGCGCGCAGCACCGCAGCCGGCAAGGAAAAGCGATAGGCGATGTATGTATAGACACGCGATCGACGCGTGTCGAGCGGCGTGATCTGGCTGATGATCAGAAAACTCGAACGGCTACCCCAGTGATAGTCGCACCGTGTGACGTTCGGTGCATAAAAATGATCGGTATGCCGAAGCGGTTCCCTGGACGGATTGGTCAGCCAGTCCAGCATGCCGATCTTGTCGCCATCATCGTGATACGTGACCTCGACGCTCTGCTGCTTCAGTTCGACGGTCGCCCGTAGTCGCCGCCCAGTGGATGAGCGAAAGATCCGGTCGTGCACGAACACCGTATGCGGGACGTCCATGAAGTTCTCGACCAGCGCACCGAGATCGCCATCGAACGTATTGACCATGTAGTACGACTGCCACGGCCGTTCGCCGTGGTGCGGCATGTCGAACGGCCGCTTCAGCGCTGGATCACCTCGCCCGCGATAGACCCAGACGAGGCCGTGCCGAGTCAGCACCGGCAACCTGCGCTGACGATATGGGTAGGTCGTACCGGTCGATTCGGCGCTTGCGCCGTCGATGCTGGGAATTCGGGTGACGCGGCCGTGCTGGTCGTAATGCCAGCCGTGATACGGACAGACGAGGCAGCCGTCGATGACATTCCCGGCCGACAACCGGGTGCCGCGATGCACGCATTGGTCGACGAGCGCGACGATCTCGCCGTCTGCCGCCCGGAATAGCACGATGCCGAGGCCGAGTACGCGCGTGCCGAACGGTTTGTCCCGCTTGACCTCGGCTTCGGTGCCCGCGACGTACCATTGCTCGACGAGCGCGCCGAAGGCTTCGCCATCGGCGTCCGGCTCGGATTCGTCGCACGGGGGGCACGTTGATGCGATCGATATGTTCAACATGAGCACGCGTCCTCGATGAATGCGCGGAGTGCGTCCGCCACGGCGGGCTTGGCCACCAGTGCGCGGGGTTTGACGTCGCCAGCCCGGATGCCAGCACGCTCGTGGGCTCGCTGGACGAGATCCGCCAGCTGGGCGGCACCCCCGGGTATACGAACCACGCGCAACGGGCCAAGCTGGCCGACCGTGCGTGCGTGTCGGTAGTGAAAAGCGCGGGCGAGAGCCTGTTCCAGCGCATCACGCAGGGCGGCGACGTCCTGCGTACCGCTTGCAAGCAACAGCAGGTAATGGGGCGGATCCGCGTCTGCGCACGGAATCACGCAACCTTCATCGCCCGGTTGCAGCACCTCGGAAAGCGACGCAGCCAGATAGGCTTCGTCCAGCTTTTCACCGACCAGATCGCTTTGCGTGCCAGCCCGCCCGACGAAGGCCACGCATGGCGTTCGTCCCGCATATCCGGTCACACGGACCCGATCGCCGAGCCGATAGCGGTACAGGCCGCCTCCGGTCGTCACGACGACCTCGACCGTATCGCCCGGCTTCAGTTCTTCCACGCCTATCGCGGTTCCATCGTCGAGCAGGAACTCCAGGAAGTGGCTGCAGACGGCGAGGGGACAGCCGGCCATATCGCCGAACGGCAGGCTGACCACCGCCTCGGTGGAAAACAAGCCTTTCGGAAGCCATGCGGCCTGCGGAAACAAGGTGCGGGCATGTGCGGCGTAGTGTTTGCTCGGACCGTCCATCCAGCAACTCACTGCCGCGAGCTGCGGCCACAGCCGGCTGCAGTGGCCATCGTCGAGTGCGCGCCGCAGCGCTGCCGTACGGTTCGACGGCAGCGAATCGAACAGGAAGGTGAGCGTATCGCCGCGTTGCGGTTCGGCTTCGTCGAACAGCGGACGAAGCAGACTGGTCAGGAAGGTCGGGCTCCATACGCTGATGAAGGCCAGATCTTCAGCGGCGATCAGCGCGCGCAACGTTTCGTTGCGCCACGCCCGACCGTCACCCGATAGCGATGGTGCGACGAGCGTCGGCAGCAGATCGACGAGCGGGCTGTCGGCCAGGTATTCGAGATCGCTGTCCGATCCGATCATGATGCCGTTGGGAGCGCGTTCGCGCGCGTGCATTGGAGGTGACATCGACCAGTACGCGCGCCCGGCCGCGACGCCGGGCACGGCGCGATGCAGATCGGAGAGCCAGACGATCAGCGCGAACTGCAATTCTTCGAGAAAGGCCGGCGTATAGGGAATGAGCTTTTGCTGCTCGCTGCCGCCGCTCGTGCGCTCGAAGAAGCGTGGCGCTTGCGCGGTCAGGATCGGAGCGGACTCCTTGAGTGCACGATCAATCCATCGGGACATGCCGGCGTAGGGGGCCACCGGCACGCGCTCGCGAAATTGTGCCGGATCTGCGATATCGGCAAACCCGTTGGCAATGCCGAACGTCGTGTTCCGATTCGCGGCGAGCAAGCGTGACAGATAGGCCGCCTGCGCGTCGCCCGGCGCATCGAGCGCGCTGAGCCACGCGCGACGGAAGGGTTCTGCTGCCGCGCCAAACGTGGCCCACGCATCCTGTGCACGCACGTGCGTCCTCTCGTCAGAAATAGGTCTTTTCGAGCTGTGTCGGATCGCTGGGCAAACGCCGGGGCGCCTCGAACACATGCAGCCAACCGTACCACAGCGGTCGCGTCTCCGCTGCGTCGGAGCATGCATGAAGCTCCTGCCAGCGCAGGCTCGGATGCCGGTGATGCGTCAGGTTGTAGTTGAAGTTGAGGAACGCCCAGCGGATCAGTGCGGGGGCACGCATGTTGTATGTGCCCTCGACAACGTCGAGCGGAGTGTGCATGTGATACACCCATTGGAGCGACGACCACGAAAACGCGAATGCGAGGTAGGCAATCGCGATGTCGAGCACGCGCCAGTCCAGCAATGCACCCAGTGCAATCCACGCGGCCACGGCTGCGAGGGTTTCGTATCGAATTCGTCGAAAGTCGGCCTGGTCGAAGTCCCTGAACGCAGCCGCATACGTGTTGTCGTGTCCGTACTTCGCCCAACCATGCGGGATGCGACTCGGAAGCACGGCCAGGACGAAGCTGCCCGCGAAACTCGCCAACCAAATGCCGCCGACGATCGCCACGTAGTATTCGATTCGCTTGCGCCACAGCGAAACGTCCGGCTCGACGAAGTCCACCCGCTCCGCAGGCGTTCGATTCCGCACGTGGTGACCGAGATGATTCACGTGGATCAGCGTTGCTGCGGCGCCGAACATCGTCGATGCCCACCACATCATCAAGTAGTTGATTTCCCCGCGCCGATGCCCGAAACCGTGGAATGTTTCGTGCATCATCGAAAACACACCTTGCATGATCAGGCAGAACGGTACGAGCGACACCCAGCGCAAGGGGCTCGTACCATGCGACAGCCACGTCAGGATGCCGGCCCATGCAACGCTCTGCAGCGCGAGCACGCAGAGATTCAGCCGATCGAACCGTCGCGAACGATTATCTATGGCGCTTGCATTGGCAACGAACATACAATTCGGACATGGATGGTGGCGGCGACGCAGAGCATACCTTCGATCGCCATCATCGAACAATACGCCCGCCTGCGCTGACCCTGCGCGTTACGCCACGATCGGCCACGACCATGTACGCCAAACGAACCGACGATTCAACGCATGAACGCCGCAACGACGCGGCAGACATCCGTCGGCGCAATCCGCGTTTTTGCTTCGCCGACCACATTCCGCGCTATTGGTATCGTGACAACCGCCGCGTGACGCGCTTTTTCGACGCGTTCTCGATCATGTTTCCGCTTGGCGAGAAGTTCTTTGTCGATAGCGTGAGGCAGTACTGCGACGCGCTGCCGGCCGACGGCACGCTCGCCGCGCAAGTGGATGCTTTCCTGTACCAGGAAGCCGCTCACATCCGCGAGCACCGCGCGTATAACCGGCGCCTGGCTCGCCAGGGCATGCCGGTCGACGCACTCGAGGCGCTCATGCGGAGACGGCAGCAACAATGCCGGCGTGTCGCTTCGCCGCTGCTTCAATTGACCTTCACGGCATGTCTTGAGCACTACACGGCCATTCTGGCCGATCTGCTATTGCGCGATCCGGCCATTCTCGACGGCGTCGACCCGTCGATGGCCGCGATCTGGCGGTGGCATGCGATAGAGGAAACCGAACACAAGGCCGTCGCGTTCGACGTATTTCGCGCTTGCGGCGGCGGCGCGATCAAGCGCTATTTCATGCGGACGGCGGCGATGCTCGGCGTTACGGCATGCTTCGTCGTCGATCTGGGCTATTTCATCGTCCGTCTCGCGTGTGCCGACCGCGACGCCGGCAATTGGCGAAGCTGGGCACAGCTTGGCTGGTGGCTGTTCGGCGCGCCGGGCATCGTTACCCGCGTGCTGCCTGCGTGGCTGGCATGGTTCTCGCCGCGTTTTCACCCTGCCCGAATCGGGAATCCAGCCACGCTGGCTGCTGCCCGCGCGGCGCTCGCTGCCGATGGCGTGACAACGGAGCCGGCATGAGCGCACGGTGTCCGGCATGGTCGCCGTCCGGCTTCGACGAGTGGCGGCAACACTACCCGTTGACGCCGTTCGAACCGGCGCCCGCAGCACTCGACTGGACCGGGCGCTTCATCGAATGTTGGCACGCACATGGCGCTCACGCATTCCCGGACACCGTCATCGTGCTGGTTGCGGGACTCTATTCCGAATGGATACCTGCCTGCTTCGGGCATGCTGCGCGGGCGTTGCGTGCCGCGCGGTACTCAGTCCTTCGTGTGCCGGTCCGCTCGTCGCGCGCCGTTGCCGAGCAGGGCGCGCATATCGCGCGCAACCTGTATGCGCGCTTGCCCGCTGATCGCCGTTTTATCGTCCTTACCCATAGCAAGGGCGGGCTCGATGCATTGGCGGCTCTGCATGCGGATTCAGGGCTTCGTGCTCGCTGCGACGGTATCGCACTCGTTCAGCCGCCCGTCGGCCCGAGTGCGATCGTCGATGGCCTGCTCGAGCAACGGGGGGCGCGCATCGATCCCGCATGGTTGGGTCGAGCCGCCGGGAGATTGCTGCGCACACGCTGGCTGCATGCAGGCTCGCGCGATATCGGCAGCGGGCGCGACGCGGGCATCGCGAATCTGTTGTCTGCGGTGCCCGGTGGCCTGCACTGTGTGCATGTCGTGAGCTGGTCGATAGAACGCACGTCCCGGTTCGACGCACATCACTCACGCCTCGACCGCTACCGTCCCGGTTGTGCGCATGACGGACAGTTCTACCTCGATCACCAGACGATTCGCGGCATGCCCCAAGTGTGCGTGCCGCATCTCGACCATGGCCAGCCTGTACTCGGCGGCGCCGGCTTCGATGCGGGGCGTTTCTGGCTTGCACTCGTTGCGCTCCTGAACGACACGCGAGCGGCTGCGGTCGCGAGCGGTCAGACGAGATAGATTTCGAATCCCGGGATCGCTTCGGTGCCGCCCGGATCAAGTGCGCTCGCGCCGGGCGTGGATAGCGTGTATAGATCCATCGGCAGTGCGGTGTACCGATAGCCGTGCAAGGCGGGCCATAGCGGGTCGTGATCGTACAGGCAAAGCTGCAGCAACGCATAGCGGCTCCGCTCTCGTTGCCAGACCGCATCGAGCAGTGCCTGTGCGATGTCCGGGTTGCGTCCGCTCACATGCAGATGAGTCAGGTAGATGTCCTGAAGCGGCTGGCCGGGTGCTGCGATGGGAGGGCGTCCGAGCAACGGCGCGATGGCGTTGAAGCCGTGACGCAGCGCACCGAGCGAGCGCGGCAGACGTTCCAACACGATGCGCTTGATACGTCCTGCATCCCACGGAGCAACGCAGCCCACGATACGCCGCTGCGCGTTACGTGCGACCAGAAAGCGCTCGATTCCAAAGTCGGGCCAGACGTTCAGGCGGCGCGCGAATTCGTCCGCCGTAAAGACGCAACCGAAGGGTTGGGAACGCGACTCCTGGTCCAGAAATGCGCGGAGCGCGTCGGCGTCGGCGGCCGACGCGTTCGTGATCCTGACGGAACTGGCGCTCCGCGCAGCGATACGCCGCGCATAGATCGACACGTTACTGTAGCCGCGCCAATGTCGAAATCCGAGCCGGGTCCGCTTGCCTGTCTTGAATAGCGATTGCGTTGCGATCCTGTTGTCGCGAATGACGCAGCAGTACGTATGCTGCACATCTTCGTGCCGGGCGAGATCAGCGAGGCGATCGACGACATAGTCGACCCACGTGTGCGCCAGTTCGCGATCGGGTGCGATGCGCAAGTCGCCGAGGTAAGCGATGCGCTGTTTCTCGCCGGCGATGTAGCCGTCGCGAACGACCATGCTGGCTATTCCTTTGACGCGCCCGGCGCTGTCCTCCGCGAGCCAGGTTCGATAGTCGTTCGAATGACACCGATGCAGTGCGGAGTAATCCGGCGAGCGATCGAAGCGAAGCGGCATCCCGCTTAGCATCGCGTAACGTGTTTGAAACGCGAGGAGCCGTTCGTTGTCGACCGCTGTGGCTAGCCGGATCCGCGTCATCGGCTCATTCACCGGTGAAGATTCGTCTTGCCATCGGGCGCAGGTTTTCCGGCGTCAGTTCACACAGGCAGGCGAGCTCGTTGCCGCATGCGTATTCTGGATTGCGCTCCAGAAAATAGGCGACATCCGGCAGCCGTCGATGCACGTCCGGCACTTCGGCGAGGGCTGGGGCGAGGCGGCCTTGCGGTACCGGAAACTTGAGCACGCCGGACGCGGCGTCGTATGCGTGCCCGAAGCGCTCAACTGCCAGATGATCGAGCAGTGCCTGATTCACGGGCTCAGTCGGTCGGTCGAATCGCGGAGTGAAGTCATGCGCGAACGCTCGCAAGTAGCGGTACGTACGATGCCCTTTGCAGATCAGAAACCAGTATAGTGCCACGTCGGGCGAGTTGCGTTTGAGCTCACCTGCGAGTCGAATCCAGCAAAACGCGAGTTGCTGGCTGCCCCAGCAGGCCGGATCCACGATCGTGTCGCCGGAAAACAGGATGCGCAGTGTGGTGTCGCACCACTGCTGTTCATATAGTTTCAATGTGGAGAAGCCGCGCAGCTTGCCGGTGTCATCGCGCATGATGACGCAATGTGTCTTGTCGTCGAGATCGTGTTCGAAACGTGCCTGTTCCGTATCCCGGTAACAGGTCGAGTAGAGCGCGTACATATGTGCAACGTCGACGTCGCGCAGCTGCGCACGTGTCATGGAACTGGCTCGAAGCGGCATAGCGTCGTTATTCATGCGAGCTGAAACGATTTATCATGATACGCGATTGAGCCGCTCCTTTTTTCACATGCGCGCCATACCTCCTGTTTCCGCCTCCTATATACCGTCAGCGTTCGACGCGTGGCGCTGGCTCGCAATCTATGTCGTCGTGTCGGGTGCGCTGTACTTCTGGGTCACACACGCGCCGATGGCACCCGTGGCGCTGTTGCGTCCGGGGCCGTACGATGCGGTCATTCCGCGCGTGTCCGCCAGCGTGCCGCTTTATTTGAGTTACGCGCTCGTGATGCCGTCGATCGTCTGGTTCGGCCGATGCCGAAATTGGCTGCTGCCCGCGTTTTTCGCAGGTGCGCTTGCCGCAGGCCTGTGCATCGTCAGTCATCTGCTATGGCCGACTGCCGTGAGCCGGTCGCCGGCTGCGACAGGATGGATCGCGTGGCTGTATCGGATCGACGCGCCACTCGCCGCGAGTCCATGCGGGCATGTTGCGCTGCCTGTGGCTGTAACCGTGGTATTGGCTGCGCTACGTGTCCGTGCAGCGCGCTATTACGCTGCGTGGAGCGCAATGCTGGCGCTCACGGTTTTGACGACCGGGCAGCATCTGATCGCGGACATGCTCGCGGGACTCGCACTCGGTATTGGCGTTGGCGGTGCGACGACCGTGCTCATTCGTCTCGACGTTGACCTGCGTACGGCCGCCGCATTGTTGCTTGAATGGCTATGTATCGTAGTTATGCTGCGAGTTGCGTTATCGGTGGGGCATTGGGGAGGCTACCTCGTCGCTGCCGTTGTTGTCGCGACCCGGCAACACGCGTTATTCATTCTGTATCACGACGCGACACACTATCATTTGACCCGCCGCCGTTTCGCGAACGACTTTCTGATCAACTTGGCAATCGGCGTACCGGGACTCGTGCCCATCGAGTTTTATCGCCCGCTGCATCTCGCACACCATCGTCACGTCGGGACTTCGGAAGATCCAGAGCGGAATTATCTGTACCACGCGCAGCCATGGAAATTCGAGCCACTCGACACACTCCCGCTCGTCCGGCAACTGCTCGGTGATTTGTTCCTGGTCAACATGGTGAAAAACATGCGCGCATACCGGCGTGCGAACGGGCGTGGTGCGTCCATGTCACTGCCGCTGCTTACGGCGATAGCGACTTGGGGCATCCTGCTCGTGCCGCTCCTGCATGCATGCACAGTACGCGAACTGTTGACGCTTGCGGCGCTTTGGTTCGTTCCTCTTGTGACAATTGGGGCGCTGGTGCAGAAGATCCGTAGTATTGCAGAGCACAGCGGCGGGCCGGGTGTCACGGCTGGCTGGAATGACTGGACTTATTCGTGGCGCGTCGGGTTACTGGGCCGCTTCTTTATCTGGCCGTACAACATCAACTATCACCAACAGCATCATCGCGAACCCGGCGTGGCGTGGCATCGCTTGCCCGGATTGCGCTCGTCTGACGAGCCGGTTCTGCCTTCGCGGCAATTGCTTGCATTGCTCTGGTCGGGTGCTTCGCGCCGTGGTAGTCAAAGATAGAAAAAATCCCTTCCACGACGCGATGAAGTTTCCTATCGGTCCTGGAGCGAAAGAACGGCTCGACCCGTCGCGATCCGTCTGACGCGTGCCGCGCAACCATTGCACACGGATTGCGTCATGAGGTCCCACCGCTGCCCGGCAGATAGTCGAAAGTGATCGACGTGTTGCACACATTCAATGCGGCGATCCGAGCGTCGTCAGCGACGCGCTGAAGCGCATTCCGAACCCGCCCGTACACGCGGCCGTGTCGGTCAGCTCGCTCGCCGGCATCACCGGTTCGGCGTCGACCGCCTGGCAAAACGCGCGGGACGCAGGCCGCGCATCGCGATCGCCAAGCTCGGCCAGGACGGACACGACCGCGGTGCGGCCGTCGTCGCAGCCGCGCTCGAGGACGCCGGATTCGACGTCCTGCGCCTGCCGCTGTTTCAGCAACCGGCGTCCGTGGCGGCAGCCGTGCAGGCGCATGGCGCCGATATCGTGGGCATTTCGTCGTTGTCCGGCGCCCACCTCGAGCTCGTCGAAGGGCTGCTCGACGAACTGGCATTGCATCGCGCCCGGATTCCGGTGGTGTTGGGTGGCATCTTTCCGGCCGCGGATATTCGCCATCTGAAGGCGAAGGGCGTCGCGGCGACGTTCGGGCCCGGCACACCGCTCGATGCGATCGCGCAAGCGCTGTGCGCATGTCTCGACGCATGAGTCGTTCCTCGAGAAGTTCAGGGCGCGGTTAGAACGAGGTCTAGAGGAACGGGTGATCGTCGCCGATGCGCCGATTTGCGTGACGCTCCGCACCGCGGCCAGCTGCGTGGATGGGTCGACGGACGGACGCTTCGACGAAGCGCCTGGCGGCAACCGCCACGCGCTTCAGTGTCGAGCCGTCGCGCCGCCCGACTGACGCGTACGCGCATCGACGAGCCTGACGAGGCAGGCCAGGCTGTTCGTATACGGCACCGCGACACCGGCCTTGCGAGCAGCCTCGACTACCGCGCCATTGATCGCTTCGATCTCGGTGCGCCGGCCGGCCAGCACGTCCTGCAGCATCGATGGCCGATGCGTACGATGATGGGCGAGCGCATCGCGCACATTCGACGCCACGTGCGCTTCACTTGCCGAAATGCCGAGCGCACGCGCGACGGCCATCACCTCTGAAACGATCTTCAGCGCCAGCTCTTCGCCGTCTGGAGTATTCGTCAATTCGCCGACCGTGCATTGCGTCACGGCACACAGACTGTTGAGGGCGGCGTTGAATGCAACCTTCTCCCAAATCGCGGCCCAGACGTCGGGATCGACATGGCACGAGAGGCCGGCGTCATTCAACGTATGCACGGTCTGTTCGAGCGCGCTCGTATGCGTGCCGTTCGCGTTCATCAGCCGGATCGTGCCCTGGCCATGCGAGCTGACGGCGCCAGGTTCCGACTTGTCGGCCGGCCACGTGGTGACGCCGACCATGACCCGGTCGGGCGAGACGGATCGGGCGAGCCGTTCGGCGTTCCCCAGGCCGTTCTGCAACGACAGGATGACGGTGTCGGGGCCGAGTACGGCGCTTGCGGCAGCGAGTGCGGCGGTCGTATGCATCGTCTTCGTGAAGACGATGACGAGGTCGACGGGCTCGCCGGCCTCCTCCGGCCTCAGTGCGACGAGATTGCGCACGATTTGCTCGCCGGAATCGGTCGAAAGCCGCAGGCCGTGGCTGCGAATCGATGCGAGATGAGCGTCGTCGATATCGAGCAGGCTGACCGAATGCCCCGCAAGCGCGAGGCGGCCGCCAAAGAACGAACCCATCGCACCGGCACCCAGAATGGCGATCTGCATGGCGTGCTCCTCAGAACGGATCGTGGTGGAGAGTGCTCTGCAGGGTAATCCCCCGCAAGTCGGTGAATTCCGCGACACCCGCGCGGCCGCCGAAGCACCGGAAGCCGCTGCCCGGCTTGAGCGGGCCGAATCCCGACCAGATCGGGAATGCGCGGGCCGCGGCGTCCACCGCTGCCTCGGCATCCTCGACGCCGGCGGCGGCGGCGGGCGCGCGTGACGCTACCTCACCGTCGATGAGCATCGACACTGTCTTCATCGTTTGTCTCCTGGATTTCTTCGACGCCGATGTCCTCGGCGAGACGGGCTTCACTCGGCGCGTGCAGCGCGAAGGCGACCGACATGCGCTCTCACCCGGACCGGGCGCAAGCGCGCGCGGCGGAAACTGCCGGGGCGCCTAGCGGCGGGAGGCTGAGCTCCATTGAAGTCTCCTGTCGTTCAGTACGGTTCAGGTGAACGCATTATCGAAACATCAGGAAGAATCCGAAATTGCCGATTTCACAAAAAGGCATTACCTTCAGGCATGACTTTCAATCTCCAGCAGCTTCACGCATTCGTCACGATCGCCTCGGCCGGTAGTCTCGGGCGCGCGGCCGAGACCTTGCACGTCACCCAACCGGCCTTGAGCCGCGCGATCCGCCGGCTCGAAGACGAGGTTGGCGCCCCTTTATTCGAGCGCCATACGCGCGGCATGCACCTGACGGCGGTGGGAGAGGCGCTGCTGCCGCACGCGATTCTGTTGCAGCGCGAGGCGGAGCAGGCGCGTGAAGAGATCGACGCGATGCGCGGGCTCGCACGCGGGACGATTCGCTGCGGTGCGGTAGGCAGCATCGCGAGCCTCGTGCTGCCGCTCGCCGTGAGCGGCGTGTTGCAGAAGTGGCCCAATTTGCGCGTTCACGTCATCGAAGGCGTCTGGGATCGTCTTGCCGAGGCGCTGGTGCAGCGCGAAATCGATCTCGCACTCAGCATGGTGATGCCCGACACCGAGGAGATCGTCGCGATCGAGGACTGTCGCTGGGAGGACAACAGCTACGTGGTGGCGGCGCTCGATCACCCGCTGCGGGCAAAGCCCGGGATCACGCTGGCCGATACGCTGGATCAGCAGTGGGCGATCCCGCCGCGCGGCACCGCGCCGTTCGAGCACATGCAGCAGGTGTTCGTCGCAAACGGGCTCGGCTTGCCGAACGTCGTGGTCGAAACCCGATCGATCACCGTGCTGAAGAGTCTCGTCGCCCGATCCGGTTTTCTGAGCTGGATGGCCGAACCGATGTACGTGACGGAGAGCAAGGCGGGGGTGTTCGATACGCTCGAATTGCCGGGGGTAGTCGGGCGGCGCACGTTGACCGCATTTCGGCGTCGGCACGGTTTGTTGCCGAGTCCTGCCGTCAAGCTGCTCGAACAGTTGCGGCAACTGACGGCTGAACCGCGCTAGCGCCAGCGGTTGGACACATGCACGTCGGCGTTGCCCTTCGAGAGAAAAAAGGTCGGCGCCGACGGTGAACTGATTTGCGCTGAAATCCACCTCCTGTCGAAGGATCCGGTCGAACGCTCAAACACGACGGGTGACGGATCGGCTCGTGTTGCCTGCCGGACGTCGATTGTTGCCGGTTGGACAACGCGGTGTGTGCATTCCCGACGCTACTGGCGTTTGCCTCCCCCTGACTACAATCCGTCTCACGTTCGGTTGAAATGCGAGCGAAACCAGGCGAGCGAAATTCGTGGCCGCGCTCGTGAATCGCGCCGCGCCGAGCGCCTCACCCACTTGACCAACAGGACAATCGAAGATGAGCGAAACGACCCGCAATGTGCAGCCGGTTACCTCCGGGCTCGGCAAAGAAGGATCGGGAGAACTCGTGCCTTCCCGTTACGCCGTGCGCGTGGGTAACGTCGACGTCGTGCTGATCAGCGACGGCGTTCTGCCGCTGCCGACTTCCACCATGTCCACCAACGTGAGCGAAGCAGACAGAAACGAGTGGTTCGACGGCCGTTTCCTGCAACGTGACATGTTCGACTGGGCACTGAACATCGCACTCGTGCGTAGCGGCGAACGCCTGATCCTGATCGACTCGGGTGTCGGCGACGGATTTGAGTACTTCACGCGTGCAGGGAAGTCGGTGATGCGACTGGAATCGGCCGGCATCGACCTGGCTGCGATCACCGATATCGTGATTACGCATATGCACATGGATCACGTCGGCGGGCTGAACGTCGACGGTATCAAGGCCAGGCTGCGTCCGGACGTGCGCATTCATGTATCGGCCGAGGAAGTGGCGTTCTGGAAAAATCCGGATTTCAGCAAGACGGTGATGCCGGAAACGGTTCCTCCCGCGCTCCGCAAGGCAGCTTCGAAGTTCGTGGAACTCTATCGCGAAAACATCGTGCAGTTCGATCGGGCCGTGGAAGTTGCAGCGGGTGTGTCGGCGCGCGTGACGGGGGGGCACACGCCGGGGCACTGCGTGGTGGATGTCGCATCGAACGGCGAGAAGCTGACGTTCGTGGGCGACGCGATTTTCGAAGTCAACTTCGACAATCCCGACTGGCAAAACGGCTTCGAGCACGATCCTGAAGCCGCTGTGGACGTACGTATCTCGCTGTTGAACGAAGCCGCCGAGACCGGCGCTCTGCTGGCCGCGGCACATGTCGCGTTCCCGTCCGTCGGCCACGTTGCAAAGAAGGGGAACGGTTTCAGCTTTGTGCCTGTTCTGTGGGACTACTGATTGATTTTTGAACGTCGGCGGCCGATGCGGGACGCGTCCGTACTTGGTCGGGCGAACGCACGCAAGCCTGCACGGTGATCTTGGGGCGGGCGGCATGCGCGTCAGCACCCTGGCAGCGCAAGTGTCGTCTCGTCCCGCCCCGCTCGGCCGGGTCGTTCTCGCCCCCTGCAGAAGCGCCCTCCTTTTCAACGGAGTACACCGTGCGATTCAACTTCTTTCCGCGCTCGACCCTCTGCTCTGCAATGCTCTTGTCGATCGTGCCGACGATCGCTGTCGCGGGTGCGTTCTCCGTTAAAGTCGATGGCCTGAACCGCGGCCGGTTCGAGAACGAACAGGTCTACGGCGGATTCGGCTGCCACGGCGACAACGTCTCGCCACGCATTTCGTGGTCCCATCTTCCTCATGGAACGAAGAGCGTCGTCGTGACCATTCACGACCCAGACGCCCCGACCGGCGGGCTGGGCTGGACGCATTGGGGCGTCGTCAATATACCGGCGTCGGAAGCGTCGATCGAAAAAGGCGCGTCCGGCAATCCGAAGCGGATGCCTGCCGGGGCCATCGAAACGCTGACCGACTTCGGGGCGGCGAAATACGGCGGCCCTTGCCCGCCTCAGGGGGAATCGCACCGATACATCGTCACGGCATCGGCGCTCGCCGTGCCAAGTATCGACGTGAACGCCACATCGAGCCCGGCCCTCGTTGCCTATCAGATGCACGGAAAAGTGCTTGCACGGGCACGCTACGTTGCGATGTATCGCCGAGCGGCAGAGTGAGCGCCCTGGCGGGAGGTCAGCGCAGCGACATCCCGCCGTCGACATTCAGGTTCACGCCGTTGACGAAGCTCCCTTCGCTGCTGACGAGAAACAGTGCGGCGCGAGCCAGTTCTTCCGGGCGGCCGAAACGGCCGAGCGGGATGCTGTCAGAGACGGCAGCCTCGAATGCCGGTCGGTCAGCGGATTCGATACCGAGCTTGGAAAGAATGGGGGTGTCGGTGGGACCGGGACTGATTACGTTGACCCGGATGCCGCGGGTATTGAATTCGAGCACCCAGCTGCGGGCAAATGCTTCGATGGCGGCCTTCGTTCCCGCATAAACGGCATGTCCGTCGAACACTTTGGAACTGGCGATCGAACTCGTCAACAGGATCGCTCCGCCGTCGCGCACGTGGGGCGCGATCTTTTGCACGCCGAAGAACACGGCTCTGGTATTGGTGGCGAAATGTTCGTCATACGACTCGACGCCCACCTGGCTCGACGGTGCGATCGTATTGACGCCGGCATTCGCGACGTATATGTCGGCGCCGCCGAACCGTTCGGCTACCAGGGTTGCGACGCGATCGTGCGTTCGAAGATCGGCGAGATCTCCTGTCAGTCCCGTCGCGCGATTTCCGAGTTCCGCCACGGCCGCGGTCACGGCCTCGGAGCGACGGCCCACGATGACGACGTTTGCACCTTCCTCGACGAACAGCCTTGCCGTGGCATACCCGATTCCACTGTTGCCACCCGTAATGACGGCAACCTTGTTTGCGAGTCGATTCATTGAAATCTCCGTTGTTTCGCGCCGATCTGGCGTACGGCGCCAATATAGTCCGGGGACTTCGAGTGCTGTAGTCATGCAACGGAACTATCAATTTTGCCGAAGAGTCACGAATGGCATTCGAGAAATTCAGCGGTCTTCCAGCGTTCGTGAGGTCGGTCGAGGCAGGATCGTTCACGGCCGCGGCACGGTCGCTCGAAACGACACCGTCCGCCGTGTCGAGGAGCGTCGCAAGGCTGGAGAAGCGGCTCGGCGTAACGCTGTTTCAGCGGTCGACGCGGGCGTTCGTCCTGACGAGCGAAGGGCAAACATACTATGAGCGCGTTGCGCCGCTCATGCGAGGTCTCGAGGATGCGAGCGACGTTCTGACGACGCCTGAAAAAGCGGTAGGAAAGTTGCGCGTGAGCCTTCCAGTCGATCTGGGGCGGACCCTGCTCGAGCCGATCACGCGGGAATTGATGGGCAGCAATCCCGAATTGTCACTCGAAGTCAACATCAGCGATCGTCACGTCGATGTGATCCGTGAGGGCTTCGATATCGCCATCAGAGCCGGGCGCGCCGTCGATAGCAGACTCTATGCGCACACGCTGATGAGCTTGCCGCTGGTGCTCGTGGCTTCCCCGAACTATCTGCTCAAGCATGGCATGCCCAAGGGAAAGGACGATCTCGTTGCGCATCTTCATGTGCGTTACAAACTCGACGGACGCGTCGTACCGATCGTTTTTGCCGACGGAACGAGCATCCCCATCGATGGCATGTTCGATGCCGACAATGGTGATGCGATGAGAGTGGCTGCATTGAACGGACTCGGTATCGCCCAGATTCTGAGAACGGCAGTACAGCCTGATCTCGATTCCGGCCGGTTGACAGAGGTGCTGCCTGACGTGAAGTTGAGTGCGGTGCCGGTCATTGCGCTGCACGCATTCGGAAAAGGTTTGCCCGCCCGCGCGAGAATATTCATCGATTTCGTCTCGCAACAGCTCGCTCGATCCAGATAGCGCGAGAAGGAACATGGGCCGACATGAATGAGACGCTCAAATTTGGCCGGCGAGACAAAATCGTCGAGTGATTCCTGTCGATATGCGTGAGGTGCGGATATTCGGCCCGGCGTCTGCTCCGGCGTCGAAATCTCGATGGCCGACCGCGTTCATCTTCACGCCGCAATCCCCCACATGTCCTGAGTTGGTCCGGGCGAGGGCATGTTGAGACGCGCGGATTGGTGCTGTTTGAACAACACCGTGAGCACTTCTACGTAGCTACCGCCGGGTTAATGGCCGTCCTACGATTCCCGCCATATCGAGCAAACATGATCGCGAGTTCCAATCGCCTCGTGAGCGCGTGCTTGTATCTGAAATTCGCCAACGGCGCGGCGGGTTCGTCTGGCCGATCGATCGGCCGGCATGACGATTTCTTCCACAACAGGAGCATATTGCATGAAGCCTGATTCTCACCTGTCTCCCGACGATGCCAGCCGTCGAGGTCTGATGCTGGGCGGTGTTCTGGCAACCGTCGCTGCCGTTGTACCGGCTGCAGCGGACGCAACCACCGGGCGCTTGTCGAAGTCCACTGCGGTTTCCGGCGCGAGGAGAAATCAATCGGCGGACAGGATCATCACCAGGGACGGCGTGGAAATTTTCTACAAGGACTGGGGACCGAAGGACGCTCCGGTAGTCACACTCAGCCACGGCTGGCCCCTTAGTTCTGATAGTTGGGACAACCAGGCATTTTTCCTTGCGTCGAACGGCTTCAGGGTGATTGCTCATGACCGGCGTGGGCATGGAAGATCAAGCCAGCCGTGGGACGGCAACGACATGGACCACTACGCCGACGACCTGGCTGCCGTCATTGACAGGCTGAACCTCAAGAACGTGACGGCGATCGGCTTTTCGACCGGAGGGGGCGAAGTCACGCGCTATATCGGCCGCCATGGTGGCTCGCGCGTGACGAAAGTCGGGCTGATTTCGGCCGTTCCGCCGTTGATGCTCAAGACTCCCGCCAATCCGCAGGGGGTACCGATAGAGGTTTTTGATGCCATCCGTTCCGGGATGGTTGCTGACCGGTCACAGTTGTTCAGGGAGATTGCCAGCGGCCCGTTCTATGGCTTCAACCGTCCCGGCGCCAAGGTGTCTCAGGGGATGATCGACTCGTGGTGGAGCCAGGGAATGATGGGGGGCTTCAAGAACACTTACGACTCGGTGCGGGCATTCTCGGAAACGGACTTTTCTTCGGATCTGAGCAAGTTCGACATGCCGACGTTGATCGTGCACGGGGACGACGATCAAGTCGTGCCGGTCGACGTCGGCGGGCGCGCCACGAAGAAACTGGTTCCGCACGCCATTCTGAAGATTTACAAGGGGGCGCCGCACGGTTTGACCGAAACGCACAAGGCTCAGCTCAACCAGGACCTTCTTGCGTTCCTGCGTAGTTGACCGGTACACGGACCTGTCGACCAGGGACCGCCCGCCGCATTGATGTCGCAATGAAGCCGGTGACGGGCGTTCCTAATGACTGGTCGGAAACCGGGAACCGCGAATGAGGCGTCGGTGGTCGATCGTTTCAATATCCAAAGCGCGAGCCCGCATGGACTGACACCGCTTCAGAGTACGTGGCATCTTGCGGGCGCGTGGCGGGGCGACGCTTCAAGGAACCGGCATCAGGCACCGTCCTGTATCGACGAGACACCCGGCAACGTCAGGATGAACGTGCAGCCTTCGCCCGGGCGGGTATGCAAATCGATGTTGCCGCCATAGCGCTTGGCGATCGTCTTCACGAAAGCCAGCCCGAGACCGGCGCCCGAAGGGTAACGAGGCGGTTCGACTTGCAGCCGTTGAAATGGCTCGAACAGACGTTGTTGGGCTTCGGCCGATATGCCGGGCCCGTGGTCTGCAACGGAAATGGCGTAGCCATGTTCGACGCCGGTCAGGCGCACGGTTACCGTCGCATTGCCAGGACTGAACTTGATGGCATTGCTCACGAGATTGACGACCGCGCGCATCAGCAGGAAGGGTTCCACGCGTGCGATGCAGATCTCGTCCCCGACGTTCACGTCGAGCCGGATGCCGCGCGCTTGAGCGAGTGCCCACAGTTCGTCGATCGCATCGAGTACCACGCTGCCGATATCCGTTTCCACCAGTGACCAGGTCGGTGCTTCGGCGCGCGCCAGCAGAACGAAGTCGTCGGCCAGTGCCAGCGTACGGCGCGCGTACGCGGCAATTCGATCGAGCAGGTCCTTGGCGGGCGGGGCCGGTTCAGCGGCTCGCTGAAGATCGATCAACGCGAGAATCGATGCCTGAGGCGAGCGCATGTCGTGGGAAATGAAGTGCAGCCATGCCTCCCGGCGCCGCTCCGCCAGACGAATCTTCGTCACGTCGAGCACGAACCCGATCGTTCGCTGGGTCACGCCGTCTTCATGCTGCGGATAGGCGGTGGACTGAACCCATCGAATCTCGCCGTTGGGCTGAATGACGCGATACTCGACGCGATAATCCCTGCCGAACGAATTGAATTCCTCCGCGGTCCGAGTGACCTTCATCGCCTTGTCGACGTCGTCCGGATGAATCAACGCGCGAAACTGGTCGATCGAGGTAATCGCCGTCCCGGGAGCGTGGCCCATGATTCGATGCCAGTTCTCGTCGCAGTGCAGTGTGTCCGATGCGATGTCGTAGTCCCAGATTCCCAGTCCGCCGACGCGGGCCGCGATGGCCAGCCTTTCTTCGCTTCGCCGAAGCAGATCGAGCGCCACGCGCTCGCGCGTCACGTCTCTCGAAACACACAGAATGGCGGTCGTTTTTCCATCGGCGTCCAAGATCGGCGTCAGCATGTTGTCCCAGTATTGAACGTCGCGCCCCGGACGCTCGCTGCGCCCGGGAAACCTGCCGAACACACCGTTCCTGGCGGATTCGAGCGCGACATTTCCGTCGGGCCACACGTCTTCGGGCAGGAGCGGCAGCCACGGCATACCGAATCCCGAGTCTTCGTCGACGCCCAGCGCCTGGCATCCGGCGCGGTTCATGTGCAGCACGTTGCCTGTCGGCGAAATCAGTTTGATGCAGTCGATGCTGATATTCAGCATGTCTGTCTGTATCGACGTGTGACTCTTCAGTTCGATTTCCTTGGCCTTCAGGTCGTGGATATTCGTGCAGGTGCAGAGCCATCCGTCGTCGACACGGTGAAGGTCGACGGTGAACCACTGGTCGATGCCGTGGGAACCCGCCAGCCGGCACTCCAGCGTTTCGTGTACCGAGCCGGGTTGCGCCGCGTGAAGTGTCGACTCGGCGGTGCATCGGTGCTCCGGATGGATCAACTCCGTCCATTGGAGTCGATACGTGGCCTCGGCGGAGCGATCCGCGTAGGCAAGCCATGCATCGTTGATGCTCACGACCCGCCCGTTCTCGTCGAAATGGCATGCCGGTGTCCGAAGGACATCGATCAGGCGGGCAATCCTGAGACAGTCGGGGCGTGCGGGGGCTGTTTCGTCGGGCGAAACAACAGGAGATTCCGTCTTCGAACGTGTGCGGGGCGCAAGGTCCGGGCCGTCTACGTTGCATGCGCAAGAAATTTCATTTTCAAGACGAAATCCATTCATGTTTGTTACATTCCATGCATCGCTGACACGCTTCCAGAATGTCAGACATCAAATGATGCATCAATGGGTAGTCAGCACTATGGATTGGCACCGTAGTAGTGCATATTATTTTCGAGTGATCGAATCAGGTGAAGATGCGGAGCTCGTCGAGTGGAAGTTGGGCCTGATTGAATCTCATGTTGCACATAGTGTCGGCCTCAAGCGTCGCATTGAATGCTGATCATGTTGAATGACTTGTGCGGAGGCCGGACGGGGCGATACGCGTGGTGTCGCCGATTTTTTGCAGTAACGGACCGTCGAGCCGACACGCCGGAATCGCAAGTGGACGATCGCATGTGCGTTGGCCGACGTCGTCGAACCGTGCCGGGATGACACGAATGCACGTGTGGTCGACACCGGGCGGCGATGCGAGGCTGCTGATGATGCATATTTCCCCGGAGCACGCGAGCGTCGACCCCGGGATCGTTCATCGAAATCGCTGCAGTTCGCGGCGATCCCGCTTCACGCCTCCGAAATACCGCGACATGCGATGCGATACGCGCCCGGGCTGCATCCGAACCGTGCCTTGAACGCGCGCCCGAAATGCGTGATGTCCGAGAAGCCGCACGCGATCGCCAGCTCCAGCAGGTTGCGGTTGGGATCCGCCGGATCCTCCAGCGCGCGCTTGCTCGCCTGCAGCCGGTATTCCTGGATTAGGCTCTGCGGCGTCCGCCCGGTCGCGGCCAGCGCGCTGTACAACGTGCGCCGCGACACGTTCAGCGCGCTCGCGAGCTTGTCCGGCGACAGGTCGGGATCGCTGTAGTGGTGCGACAGGTGGATTTCCGCATTCATCCGCAGCGTCGCGCTGCGCGCATCGGCGCCGCTCAGCGAATCGCTCGCCTCGCGGCGGATCACCGAATCGAGCAGCATCAGCGTCGACTGCTCGAAGCCGAACAGGCTTTCCGGATCGTTCGGCACCTGTCCGTCCATCAGGTAATGGATCGATTGAAGCGCCAATTGCGCATTGCCGACGGTTCGACGGACCTGCACGCCCGCGCGCTCCACGAACCAGCGCCACATCGTGCCGCTTCTCGGCGGCGTCAACGCCGCGACGAAGCGCGACGCGTTCGCCGATTCGATCATGTACGGCTGCGTCGCATCGTAGATCACCCACTCGCCGGGATTGACCGTCGACGCCGCGTTGCGCTGCGTGACGCGGCTTTGTCCGGCGATCTGGAACAGGATCTTGTAGCAGTCGCTGTCGGCGCGCGACGCGAGCGAGCGGTCGCGATCGACGCGGATCGCGGTGGTGTCGACCTCCGCCATCCGCAGGCCGCCGACCGTGGCAACCCGCACCGACATCCGGAACTGCGGGCCGGTGTCGTGAAAGAGCAGCGGCAGGAAGCTGTCCGCGATCAGGTCGCGCAGATTCGCGTTGCTGTTGCTGGCGTCGACGACGAGTTCGTGTGCCATTGCCGGAAGAGGGAGAGGGCCGGGGAATGCGTCGAGCTTAATGCATTCGGCTTGGACGCGGGGGCGAAACGCAATCATCGTCGGCAGCAGCGACTTTCAGCGTCAATGGCGGTTTCCACAGGGAAACCGCTGCATCGCACCGATCTGCACGCTGAAGCCAAAAGTGTGCACGCAACGCCGATCCGAGTGCGCGACGCGTCCCTAGAATCGAAGAGCGGCCGGCAAGTCGGGCCTTTCACTCAATTCGAATTCCGGAGGGATACAGATGGCACGGGTACGGATGCTGGACGAAGTCAGCGCGTTTCTCGCGCGCGAACACGGTCACTACATCGACGGCCGGGCGGTAGCCGGCCGCGGCGAGCGGATCGACGTGCGCGATCCGTCGACGCGCGCGGTGATCGGCTCCGTCGCGCAGGCGACCGACGACGACGTCGAGGCCGCGGTCGCGTCGTCGCATCGCGCGTTCCGCGGCGAGTGGGCCAGCCTGACGCCGGCCGATCGCGAGCGCATCCTGCTGCGTTTCGCCGACCTGATCGACGCGCACGGCGAAGAGATCGCGCAGATCGAAACCGCGCAGTCGGGCAAGCTGATCGGGCTGTCGCGCGTGATCGAAGTCGGCTGGTCGGCTCGCTGGCTGCGCTATTACGCGGGCTGGGCGACGAAGATCGCGGGCGAAACGCTCGCCCCGTCGTTCCCGAGCATGAACGGCGAGCGCTACACGTCGTTCACGCTGCGCGAACCGCTGGGCGTCGTGTTCGGGATCATTCCGTGGAATTTCCCGGTGATGATCCCGGTATGGAAATTCGGCGCGGCGCTCGCGACCGGCAACACGGTGCTCATCAAGTCGTCGGAGTTCACGCCGCTCACGATGCTGCGCATCGCCGAACTGGCGACCGAAGCCGGCCTGCCGCCCGGCACGCTCAACGTGATCAACGGCACGGGCCAGGTCGGCGCGAAGGTGATCCGCGATCCGCGCGTGGCGAAGGTGTCGTTCACGGGGTCGGTGCCGACCGGCCGCATCATCGGCGCGGAGGCCGTCAACGCGAACTTCACGCGCTTCACGCTCGAACTGGGCGGCAAGAACGCGGCGGCGTTCCTGCCGGATACGCCGGTCGACAAGATCCTCGACGGCATCGTCGAAGCCGGGTTCCTGCATAGCGGGCAGGTGTGCGCGTCGGCGGAACGCTTCTTCGTGCATCGCGCGAAGTTCGACGAAGTGGTCGAGAAGATGAAGGCGCGCCTGGACAGCTTCCAGCCGGCCGACCCGATGGACGACGCCGGGATGATCGGCCCCGTCTGCAACGAGCCGCAGTTCCGCAAGTGTCTCGACGCGTTCGAGCTCGCGCGCATGGAGGGCGATACGATCGTCACCGGCGGCGGTGCGTATGCGCGTGACGGCTTCTACGTGAAGCCGACGATCGTGCTGCCGCGCTCGCTGGAATCGGCTTCGTATCGCAAGGAGATCTTCGGGCCGGTCGGCGCGTTCGTGCCGTTCGACGACGAGGAAGAACTGATCGCGATGATGAACGACACGCCGTTCGGGCTGACCGCGAGCCTGTGGACGAACGACCTGTCGAAGGCGCTGCGCTACGTGCCGCGGATCGAAGCCGGCACCGTGTGGGTGAACATGCACACGCTGGTCGACCCGGCCGTGCCGTTCGGCGGCGCGAAGGGCTCCGGTATCGGACGCGAGTATGGCTCGTCGTTCATCGACGCTTATACCGAGCCGAAATCGGTGACCATTCGCTTCTGACGGCTTCGCTTCTGACGACATGACCCGCCAACGGAAACCCGCCCGGCATCGACCGGGCGGGCGTTTTCCGTTCAACGCCGACGTCGATCAGAACCGCGTACTGAACCCGATCCGCGCGACCGACTGCAGCGCGCCGCTCGACGCGCCGTTCGCATCCATCACGCCGTTGATCTGCGCGTTGCTGCCGTGGCTTGCACGCTGATGCACGCCCGCGACATACACCATCGTGCGTTTCGACAGCCAGTACTGGACGCCGGCCAGGAACTGGTGCGCATGCGCGTTGTCGAGCGTGTCGTTGCCCTTCATGTACGTGTAGCTCGCCCCGATCACCCAGACCGGCGACGGATGCCACGCGGCGCCGGCTTCCGCCGACCACGCGCCCGCGCCGTTCCACGCGTTGTGCACGGTCGTGAAGAGCGCCTTCGCCGTGACCGTGCCGAGCGTGTAGTGCGCGCCCGCGCCCCAGTTGCGCACGGTGGTGGCCGGCAGCCCGCCCGCCGCGCCGTACTTCTGGTTCGTATAGGCCGCGCCGGCGCCGAACGGGCCGTTGTCGTAGCTCGCGCCGACGCTGACCGTATTGTTCGCGCCGACCGATCCCGCGACGTTGCCGAAGCCGTACAGCGCGCCGAAGGTCAGGCCCGAGATCGACGCGCTCGTGTACTTCACGGAATTCGCGACGCGGTTGCTGCCCGCGACGCGATCCCAGTCGAATGCGCCGGTCGGGTTGTTCGGCAGCGCGAGCTTGTCGAACGGGCCGTTGCGAAAGCCGTACAGCCCGACGAGATCCTGCGCGATCTCGTTGCCGCTCGCGGCCAGCGCGTCGACCATGAACTCGTACTGGTTGCCGAGCGTGAGCGTGCCGTAGCGGTCGTTCTGCAGCCCGACATAGGCCGTGCGCGCGAACAGGCCGCCGCCGATCATCGATCCGTTCGCGAGCGAGAACTGATCGACGAGCCGGAAGATCGCGCACGTGCCGGCGCCGAGGTCCTCCTTGCCCTCGAAACCAAGCAGGTTCGGGAAGAAGATGTTGTCGTCGAATTTCGCGTTGCCGTGGCCGCCTTCGTTGCTCACGTAGCTGAGGCCGGCGTCCAGCAGCCCGAACATCGTCACGCTGCTCTGCGCGAACGAGGCGGCCGGAATCGTGCAGGCCGCGAGGGCCAGCAAGGTCTTTTTCGTCATCTCCAAAGTGCTCCTCACATGTCCGGTCACGCCGGAATATTTTTGATTGGACTACTGATTGATATGAAGATAGTGAAACGTGCAACGGTCGATCGGGTCGCGCCCGGAAACAGGAGCCGAAAGCAGGAGCCGAAAACGTAAGCCGAAAACGGCACGCCGGCATTCCGGCACGCGGACACCGACGCACACCTCCTGCGCCGATGCCCTCGCGCGCCCGGCGCTAGACCGTCGAATACCCGCCATCCACCGGCACGATCGCGCCGGTGACGAACGATGCGCCGGGCGAGCACAGGAACAGGATCACGTCCGCGACCTCGTCGGCCGTGCCCCAGCGCGCGAGCGGCGTGCGATCGAGAATCCGCCGCGACGCCTGCGCGTCGGCCATCAGCCCGCTGCTGAGCGGCGTGTCGATCCAGCCGGGCGCCACGGCGTTCACGCGGATGCCGCGCTCGGCCCACGCCTGCGCGAGCGAGCGCGTCAGTTGCGCGATGCCGCCCTTGCTCGCGCTGTATGCCGGGCGATCCTTGCTGCCGAAGTACGTGTACATCGACGCGACGTTGACGATGCTGCCGCCGTTCGCCGAGAGTGCCGGCAGCGCGGCGTCGGACGCCCGCATCACCGACGTCAGGTTCACGTTCAGCACGAGTTCGAACTGGTCCATCCGGTATTCGTCCGCGTGCCGGCTGATGCCGACGCCGTTGACGAGCACGTCGACGCGCTGCAGCGAGCGGATCTGCCGCGTCAATGCTGCGTCGTCGGTCACGTCGAGCTCGACGCAGCCGATGCCGGGATGCACCGGCGCATGCGGGCCGGCGGCATCGAGCCCGAGCGCGACGACCGACGCGCCCGCTTCCGCGAAACGCCACGCGGTGCGCGCGCCGATGCCCGACGTGCCGCCCGTGACAACGACGGTCTTGCCGTCAAACGACCAGGGGCGGCTCATGTTCGATGCTCCCGACGGTGTGAACAGGGCGCGCATGCCGGCGCGATGGTGCAACCAGGATCTTGATCTGCGCGCGATCGGCGAGCAGCGCGTCGAAGCCGTCGCCGACGGCGTCCTCGAGCGAGACGGTGCGCGTGACGATCGACGTGAGATCGAGCGCGCCCGACCCGATCAGCCGCAGCAGGTCTTCGTACACGTGCCGGTAGCCGACGCTCGCCGTGAAGGTCAGCTCGTCGTTGACCGCGCGGAACGCATCGAAGCCCGCATGCGGCATCAGGCCGACCATCACGAGGCGGCCGCCCTTGCGCAGCCCCTGCATCGCCGCCTCGAACGTGGCCGGCAGGCCGGCCGCCTCGAAGCTCACGTCGACGCCGAGCCCGCCCGCCGCTTCGCGGATCGCGTCGCGCAGCACCGGGGCGTCGAGCGAGCGCGCGTCGAACGCGTGCGTCGCGCCGAAGCGCGCGGCCGCCGCGAGCCGCTCGGGCGACACGTCGACCGCGACGATGGTCGTCGCGCCCTGCAGTCTCGCGAGCATGACCAGCAGCAGGCCGATCGGCCCGAGCCCGAACACCGCGCAGGTGTCGCCGAGCCGCAGTTCGCCGCGCCGCAGCGCGTGCAGCGCGACGGCCGCCGGTTCCATCACCGCGGCCTGTTCGAGACTGACGTCGTCGGGCAGGCGGTGCAGCATGTAGGCCGGCACGACCGCGAAATCGGCCATCCCGCCGTCGCCCATCAGGCCGGCGAAGCCCATCGACACGCACAGGTTGTACGACCCTGCGCGGCAATACGCGCACTGGTGGCAGTGATACTCGGGCTCGACCGCCACGCGGTCGCCGGGGACCAGCGTCGTGACGCCCGCACCGACTTCGACGACGGTGCCGCAGAACTCATGACCGAGCGTCAGCGGCGCGGTGCGGCCGGACAGCGGATGCGGCGCGTCGATGGGAATCGCGTGCGGGCCGTCCGCGTATTCGTGCAGGTCGCTGCCGCAGATGCCGCAATACGCGACCGCGATGCGAACCTCGCCGGGCCCGGCGCGCGGCGTGTCGAGATCGACCAGGCGGATGTCGCGCGGGCCGTGCCATTGAAGTGCGCGCATGTCAGCGTCCTCCGAGGTTTTGCGTATCGAGACGGGGAGCGGCATCGGCGCGCGCGCGCTTGCGCAGCACCGCGGGCGCGGTTTCGACCAGGCCGAACGACAGCACGCACGCGAGGATCGCGCCGGCGGCCGACGTCCACATCGCGAACTGCAGGCCGTACTTGTCGGCCGCGAAGCCCGCGACGGTCGGCGCGACGAAGCCGCCGATCAGCTCGCCCGCGCCCATGATCAGGCCGAGCGCGCTGGCGATCGCGCGGGGCGGCACCGTTTCGGCCGGGATCGTCGCCATGAACAGCGTGAAGCAGCCGAGGCCGGTGTACGTGACGAACACGAGCGCGCCGAGCGCCCAGAGCGAATCGACGTGGATCATCACGACCGGGCAGGCGGCGGCGATCAGCGCGAACGCGATCATCGTCGGCTTGCGACCGATCCGGTCGGAGATCGCCGGCACCGCGAAGCCCCAGAACACCCACGCGGCGCCGAGGCACGTCATCACGACGCCCATGTCGGCCGGGGACAGGTGGCGGCTCTCGACGAGGAAGACCGGCGCGAACGAGATGATCACGATGAACCACGTGAGGAAGAAGCAGCTGATCAGCACGCAGAGCAGGATGTTGCGCTCCTTCAGCAGCGCCCAGCGGTCGATCGCGGTGCCGCCGGCCGTCTGCGTACCGTGCGTGGCCGCGTCTTCGGCCTGTGCGTGCCGTACGCCGCCGGGCGGCACCTCGCGCACCCAGCGCCAGATGCAGAACGCGATCAGGAAGCCGGGCACGCACGACACGTAGAACGCCTCGCGCCAGCCGTAGGCGGTCGCGATGCCGATCACGACGGGCGGGCCGATCATCGCGCCGAGCAGGCCGGCGGCCGAGCCCTGCAGCAGGCCCATGTTCAGCCCGCGGCGGCTCGGCGTCGAGCTCTCGACCATCAGCGATTGCGACAGCGGCAGCACGGGGCCCTCGGCGATGCCCATCAGCGCGCGGAACGCGATCAGGCTCGCGAAGCCGCCGACGAGCCCCGACAGCGCCGAGCATACGGAAAAGCCGAGCACGGCCGCGATCAACAGCGGCTTGCGCGTGCCGCGCGCATCGGACCACGCGCCGGTCGCGGCGCCCGACAGCGCCCACGTGAGCGCGAGCGCGGACGAAACCATGCCGAGCTGCGTATTCGACAGGTGCAGTTCGGCCGACATGAACGGGAACAGGAACGACAGCGCGAGGCGGTCGAAGAACACGAAGCCGAACGTCATGAACAGGATCAGCAGCAGCCTGTTCTCGTACGTCCATGCGAGTTTGGGGGAAGGGCGGGATGTCATGGGCGGCCTCGTCGCGCGTCAGCGGAACAGCTTCTCGATCGCGTGCGCGCCGAGGCCGACCTTCTCGTAATGCGCCTTGCACATCGCGATGTACGAATGCACGTCGAAGTAGCCGTCGGGGTTGCCTTCGTCGTCGAGCCAGATCAGCGGGCCCTTGACGATGAAGAACGCGCGCATCGGTTCCGGATGATCGAACGCGACGAGCGTGTGGCCTTCGCCGGGCGTTTCATACACGAAATCGCCGCGCGTCGCGGTCCATTCGTGCTCCAGGTAGCCCCACTTGCCGGACAGCGTGTAAGCGAACACCTCGTGCGGGTGGTAGTGCCGGTTCACGAGCCCGGCTTCCTTCGCCATCAGGATGTCGCACCATTTGTTCTGCGACGGCGAGATCCACAGCGGCCGCGACGAAACCGTTTCGGTGAACGGAACGTAATAGCGCGTGTCCTCGGTGGCCGCGTTCGGGATGTACGCTTCCGGCAGCGCATCGGGCTTGAACGGATTGGCAATCGGCGCGATGTTTTGCCAGAATTCGGATACGGCTTGGTCGACCACGGTTCGTCTCCTTGTGGTTAGGTGTCGTGGGGTCGACTTTAGCCAGCCGGTGCGCGCCGCTCTTGACTGGGCTGGACGAATTGCTTGATCCGGCCGGACATCGCACCGCAACAACAACCAGACGCACCATCCCCCAATCCGTGCCGCTCCGCACGACGGGCGCCCGCAGGAGGCGACGTGACGAATTCGACCGTTCTTTCATGCACGCGCGGCTCGACAGCCGACGTGCCGGTGCGCGACCGGATGGCCTACTGGGATGCGTTCAACGCCGCGACGCTGGTCGGCCTGCGCTGCTCGTCGCTGTCGCCGGCCGGGCTCGAGGTCGAGAAGACCGATCTCGCGCTGCCGGGGCTCGGCGTGGCCGACATCAGCGGGCGCGATCACGTGATCGAGCGCAGCCCCGCGCTGGTGCGCCAGTTGCCGAAGGAGTCGCTGTTTGCGTGCCAGATCCTGAGCGGTCGCGCGTATTTCATCCAGCGCGAGCGCTGCCTGCTCGCGGAAGCCGGCGACATCGTCGTGTACGATACGCGCGTGCCCTATCTGTTCGGATTCCTGACGCCGATGCGGCAATTGCTGATCGATATCCCGATTGCCACGTTCGACGATCGATTCGACGCGGAGCTGGCGGCGCTGCCGTTGCGGATCGCGCCGAAACCGGGTGCGGGCGCGATGCTCGGCGCGACACTGCGCGCGAGCGTCGAGCGCTTCATGAAGGCGCCGGTCGAAGACGACGCCGCGCGCTTCGTCGAACACACGCGCATGCTGGTCGCGGAACTCATCGACGCCGAAGTGAACGGCGCACGCGCATCGCGCGCGTCGCTGTCGTACCTGCTGACCGCGAAGCAGTACATCGCGACCCATCTCGGCGATCCGGAGCTCGGGCCACAGGCGGTGGCCGATGCGGTCGGGCTGTCGTTGCGGCACCTGGGCCGGCTCTTCGCGGCCGAAGGCGAGTCGATCACGCAGCACATCTGGTCCGAGCGGCTGACGCATGCGCATCGCGAGCTGACCGACGCGCGCCTGCGCAAGACGAGCATCGGCGAGATCGCGTTTCGGTGGGGCTTCTCCAGCCAGGCGCACTTCAGCCGTGCGATTCGCGAGCGCTACGGTGCGTCGCCGATGGCGCTGCGCAGCGCTTGACGTTGAAGCAGCGGAACCGATGCCGACGCGGCGCGTGGCTCACGCGCCGCTTTCGTTTTCATTGCATGCCGGTCGCGGCGTGAGTCGCCGCGTCACTCCGCGAGCATGAACTCGGCACAGCGTTCCGCGATCATGATCGTCGGCGCGTTCGTGTTGCCCGATACGATGCGCGGCATCACCGATGCGTCGCAGATCCGCAATCCGTCGATCCCTTGCACCGCGAGACGCGGCGTCACGACCGCGGTTTCGTCGCTCCCCATCCGGCAGGTGCCGGCCGGGTGATAGACGGTTTTCGCGCGGCACCGCACGTAGTCGGCCAGCGCGTCGTCGGTCAGCGCTTCGGCTTCGCGGACGATGCGGGCGAGCGACGGCGCGCGGATGATCTTCCGGGCGAGCGCGACGCCGCGCACGAGGCCGTCGACGTCCGCCGGATCCGACAGTGCGCCGCTGTCGAACCGGATCGGCACGGCCGGATCGTTGCCGCGCAGTTGCACCGAGCCGCGCGAACGCGGCCGCAACAGGCACGGATTGATCGACAGGCCGTGGCCCGGCAGCGGTGCGCGATCGACGTCGCCGACGAGCGTCGGCAGCACGTGGAACTGGATGTCGGGGCGGCCGCTGCCGGTCGTATCGACGAACGCGCCGGATTCGACGACGTTCGACGTCAGCAGGCCCGTGCGGGTCAGCATCCATTGCAGCCCGTGCCGCAGCGCCTTCAGCCCGCGATCCTCGCCGAACAGGCTGATCGGCGAGTGGCTGTAGCCGTAGATCGAGACCTCGAGATGGTCCTGGAAATTCGCGCCGACTTCCGGGCTGTCGTGCAGCACGTCGATGCCGTGCGCGCGCAGGTGCGCGCCGGGTCCGATGCCCGACAGCATCAGCAGCTTCGGCGTACTGAGCGCGCCGGCGGCGAGTACGACGTCGGCGCGGGAGGTGGCCGAGCCGGTCGCGCCGTTCTCCATCCGCCATTCGACGCCGGTCGCGCGCCGGCCGTCGAAACGCACGCGGGTCACGCGGCAGCCGGTCAGCACGCGCAGGTTCGGGTCGCCGAGCGCGTCGGCGAGATAGGTCGCCGCGGTGCTGCCGCGCTGCCCGTCGAAAATCGTCGTGTGGTAGAAGCCGGCGCCGTGCTGCGCGGCGCCGTTGAAATCGTCGTTGTACGCGATGCCGGTTTCCTGCGCGGCCTTCACGAACGCCAGGCTCAGCGGATGCCGGAAGCGCGTGTCGCCGACCTTCAGCGGCCCGTCGGTGCCGTGGAACGGCTCGGACAGCCGCAGGTGCGACTCGGCGCGCTTGAACACCGGCAGCACGTCGCTCCAGCGCCAGCCCGTGCAGCCGAGCGCGGCCCATTCGTCGTAGTCGGCGCGCGTGCCGCGCACGTACAGCATCGCGTTGACCGAACTGCCGCCGCCGAGCGTGCGGCCCTGCGGCACGTAGGTCCTGCGTCCCGCCGCGCCGGCCTGCGGCTCGCTTTCGAACGTGACCGTGCGCTGCGTGCCGAGCACGCGGATGAACGTCGCCGGAATCCGGATGAACAGGCTGTCGTCCTTCGGGCCGTCCTCGAGCAGCAGCACGCGCCTGCCGGCCTTCACCAGTCGATGTGCCACCGTGCAGCCGGCCGAACCGCCGCCGACGACGATATGGTCGTACGTCTCCATCCCGCTTTGTCTCCTCGCTGTCAGGCGGCGGAACGAGCACCGCCGCGCAGGAAGCCAGCTTAGCGACGGGCGCGTGTCCCCGTTTGACCGGGGCGGACGCCGGGCTTGCTTCGCGCGGACACGGCGGCGCGCCGCGGCGGCTCATGCAGCGATCTCGTTGCGCTGACCATTGGCCGTGGATTGCGCAGCGGGAGAACCCGGCGACGAGTGGCTAGCGCGGGTTGCCCGGCGCGCGCGTGTCGCTCGGCGTCTCGCCGAAGCGCGCGCGATAGCTGCGGCTGAAGTGCGCGCTGTTGTTGAAGCCCCAGCGGAACGCGATTTCGCTGACCGTCAGGTGTTTCAGCGATCGGTCGCGCAGGTCGGCGCGGCAGCGTTCGAGACGCCGCGCGAGGATGTAGCGCGTGAGCGGCATCCCTTCGATTTCGAAGATGCGCGCGAGTTGGCGCGGCGACAGGTTGATCGCGCGGCTGACCGACCGGGTATCGAGATCGTCGTCGGCGAGATGGCTGTCGATGAATGCCTTCGCGCGCGACAGCGTGTGGACGGTCGACTTGGTCGGCGACGCGTCGCCTTCGCGCAGCCGCAGCATCGACTGCATCAGGTCGAGCATCGCGGCGGCGCGCCGTTCGCGCGCGGTGGGCATCGATTCGTGCGGTTCGGCGAGCAGTGCGTAGAGCTGCCGCGCGGCCCACGACGTGACGCCGTCGTCGCGGTCGATCTTGACGACGCTGCGATGGCGCCACGGGCCCACGTGCGCTTCGAACACGTCGCGCGGCACGTCGAGCACGGTCATCGCCATATTCGCGGGAAAGCCGTGACCGTACGGCATCGACGTGTCGTACAGCACGATGTCGCCGGGCGCATGCTGGATGCACTCGACGTCCTGGAACGTATAGCCCTGCCCTTCGTGCATCAGGCACACGAACACGGCGTCGCGCGGGTCCGCGTGGATGTTGTGCGGCGTGCGCACGACCGCATGCCGGTTCGCGACGATGTCGCACACCCCCAGCAGCCCCAGGTCGCGCTTGCGCAGCGACGCGTCGATGCCTTCGGACGATTTGCCGCTGCATTCGATGCGCACGAGCGAGCGGGCGACATGGTCGACCCAGAAGTCGACGCGTTCGTCGCCGCGTACGGCGCGCGTCGAGATCGACACGATTCCCGTGCTGATGTCCGGCATGACGTCCTCCCAATGACCGCCCGAGCGGCGCAGTCTCGGATACGCCGGCGGGCGCGGTCAATCGGTGAAAGACCCGGGGCGGGCCCGGGATGCGCTTGCGGCGGCGCGTTGCGGCCGGATGTCCGTGTGAGTCAACGAATATGGCCGGGAAAGGCAAAACGTGCGGGCGTGTGCGGGGTATGTTGTTCGGTTCGGTTCGGTTCGAACGGTGAGACGCGCAGCTGCTTCGTTATACGGAATAAAAGTCGCGTGCCGCCGGATCGTCTCGTTGAAGCTGCGCGGTGGTCGCGTGATTCGTCGAGCTCGCATCTCGCGCGCTGGCCAAGCGATGGCGGTATGCATGTTTGCGTGCCGCCGAAGACCTGGGGCAGCGGTGTGTCGTGGACTTTTTTCGTTGAGTTGGAACAGAAGCGCGTGTTGTCGGATCGCATTGCCGAAACCGCGCGCCGGTCGAGTGATTCGCGGCGCTCTTCCCGCGCGCGCGGCGTGAGCGATGCCGACGTCCCTGTTCGCGTCACCCGCGCCTCGCACCGGCGGCTTGAAGCGCGAAACGCCGCGATTCAAGCCGTCATCTGCTTGTACGCGACGTCAGACCGCGCTGGCCGCGTCGATCTTCCGAATGTCCTCATCGTCGAGCCGCACGCGAATCGCCTCGCCGAGCAGCGCGAGCTGTTCGAGCGACGTCGCGCTCGCGATCGGCGCGGTGATCGTCGGCCGCGCGATCTGCCATGCGAGCGCGATCGCGGCCGGCTGCGTGCCGTGCTTCGCCGACACATCGTCGAGCGCCGCGAGAATGCGCAGGCCGCGCGCATCGAGATAGCGGGCGACGCGATCGCCGCGCACGCTCTTCTTCAGGTCGGCCTCGCTGCGGTACTTGCCCGACAGGAAGCCGCTCGCGAGCGCGTAGTAGTTGACGACGCCGAGCTGCAGGTCGCGCACGACCGGTTCGAGATCGCGCTCGTAGTCGGCGCGGTTGATCAGGTTGTATTCCGGCTGGATCACCTGGTACGCGGGCAGGCCGTCGCGCTTGCTGATGTCGGCGGCTTCGCGCAGGCGCGCGCCGCTGTAGTTCGACGCGCCGATGATGCGCACCTTGCCCGCGTCGATCAGCGTCTGGTATGCGGCGAGCGTTTCTTCGAGCGGGGCCGTGTCGGCCAGATCGCGGTGCGAAAAGTACAGGTCGATGTAGTCGGTCTGCAGGCGGCGCAGCGAATCGTCGGCGGCCTTCAGGATGTTGTCTTTCGTGAGGCCCGCACGCGCGTCTAGCAGGCCGACCTTGGTCGCGATCACGACCTGGTCGCGCTTGCCGGAACGCTTCAGCCACTTGCCGATGATCGTCTCCGATTCGCCGCCGCGGTTGCCGGGCACCCAGGCCGAATAGACGTCGGCCGTGTCGATGAAGTTGATGCCGGTGTCGGCGAGCGCGTCGAGCAGCGCAAACGATGCGTTTTCGTCGACGGTCCAGCCGAAGACGTTGCCGCCGAAGGCGAGCGGGGAAACCTGGATGTCCGAGGTGCCGAGGGTGCGTAGTGCCATGTTGCTCTCCGGAATCTGAAGGGTGACGGGTTGGAGCGACGGGATTGGCCGCGATGAATGCGACGGGACGGCGGTCGGGTGAAGCACGTTCGCCGTTGTCGCGGGACGCTGGAACATTCTCGCCGATCGACCGGATTCGTGCAGCGGGCGCGCGGCCGTGAAGACGGAGGAATTGCAGCGGACGGCGGACGCATCGTCTGCTGCGTGGGTCATTCGTGCCGCCGCGTTCGATCGGGAACCGAATTTTGTTGCGGCCGGGCGCGGCAACGGGAGAGACGGGCGGAGCTGGCCGCTTCGCCGCAGCGGAACGAAAAGCGGGCGGCAAGTTGCCGCCCGCGATCGATCATTCACCGAGGCCGTTATCGCAACTGCACGGCCGCCAGGAACAGCACCATGCTGCCGATCGCGCCGTCCAGCACGCGCCACGCGACGGCCTTGCGGAACCACGGCGCGAGCAGTCGCGCACCGTATCCGAGCCCGAGGAACCACACGACGCTGACCGACATCGCGCCGATCGCGAACGCCAGCCGCGTGCCTTCCGGCTCTCGCGCACCGGCCGTGCCGATCAGCAGGAACGTATCGAGATACACGTGCGGGTTGAGCCACGTGAACGCGAGCGTCATCAGCACGATCGCGACCGCGCTCTGCGGCGGCGGCGCGACGGCGTCGCCGCGCACGTCGAGCGTTGCGTGTCCCGGCTTGAACGCGCGACGCAGCGCGTTGAAGCCGAACCATGCGAGATACGCGAGGCCGACGTACAGCACCATGTGGACGAAGGTCGGATAGCGTTCGACGAGGACCGACGCGCCGCCGACGCCCGCGCCGATCAGGATCATGTCGGACAGCGCGCACAGCAGCACGATCTTGCCGACATGCGAGCGCATGATGCCTTGCCGGAGCACGAATGCGTTCTGCGCGCCGATGGTGACGATGAGCGACCCGCACAGAGCGGCGCCGTGGGAAAAAGCGATCCAGTTCATGATGGGGAGCGGTGACGCAGTAGACGGGTGAATCGGTTGGCGCTAGTCTGCGGTGAGCTGAGACATAAGAGAAGCTAATTCACCTAATGCAGATTAAGGAAATCTAATGCTCGACTACGCATTGCTCGATGCCCTCGCGGCGGTGATCCGGCACGGTTCGTTCGAGCGGGCGGCCAAGGAGCTGAACGTCACGCCGTCGGCGGTATCGCAGCGCGTGAAACTGCTGGAGGAGCGTGTCGGCAGCGTGCTCGTCAAGCGCGGGCAGCCGTGCGTCGCGACGACGTCGGGTGCGCTGCTGTGCCGGCATACCGAGCGCGTGCAATTGCTCGAGGCCGAACTGGGCGGCCGGATGCCCGCCTTGCCGGGCCAGATCGCGAGCGCATGGCCGACGTTGCGTGTCGCCGTCAACGACGACAGCGTCGCGACCTGGTTCATCGATGCGGTCGGGCCGTTCTGCACCGAGCGCGAGACCTTGCTCGACCTCGTGATCGACGACCAGGACCATACGGCCGCGCGAATTCGCGATGGCAGCGTGCAGGGCGCGGTGACCGCGCAGGCCGAGCCGATCCAGGGATGCCGGTCGACGCGGCTCGGGCGTATCCGCTATCGCGCGGTGTGTTCGCCGGCGTTTTACGCGCGCTATTTTGGTGCGGGCATCACGCGCGATGCGCTGCGCCGCGCGCCGTGCGTGATGTTCAATTCGAAGGACGGCTTGCAGGCGCGCTTCGTCCGGCGCGTGACGCGCGCGGATCTCGATCCGCCGCAACACTGGATCCCGCACGTCGCGGGCTACCTGCGCGCTTGCGAAACGGGGCTGGGATGGGGGATGTGCCCGGACCGGATGGTCGATCGCCAACTGGCGGCGGGCGAACTGGTCGACATGTCGCGCGGGCGGACCGTCGATATCGATCTGTACTGGCAGAGCTGGCGCCTGTCGATCGGCTGGCTCGACGACTTCAGCGCGGCACTGAAGGCGCGCGCCGCGCTGTTTCTCGACTGATCGAGGCGGGCGCGGCGAATGGCGGCCGGCGTCGGCGCGCAGGTCACGCGCCGCGCGGGGTCAGACGTGGTGCAGGCCGTCGAAGTCGACGATCTGCACGAGGCGGCCGTGCATTTCGATCAGGCCGCGCTTCTGGAACTTCGACAGTGTGCGGCTGACCGTTTCGAGCGTCATGCCGAGGTAGCTGCCGATGTCTTCGCGCGTCATCCGCAGGTTGAATTCCGACGGCGAGTAACCGCGCTTCAGGTAACGCGCCGACACGTCGAGCAGGAATGCGGCGACGCGCTCTTCGGCGTTCAGCGAACCGAGCAGCATGGTCTGCGACGTTTCGCGCACGATCTGTTCGCTCATCAGCTTGTGCATCCGCAGCTGCATCGTGCCGGCTTCCGAGCACAGCGACTTGAGCGCGCTGTACGGAATCACGCAGACCGAGCTGTCTTCCAGCGCGACCGCGGTGCGCGGGTGCGTGTCGTCGCAGATGCCGTCGAGGCCGAGCGCCTCGCCCGCGAGGTGCAGGCCGGTGACCTGCTCGCGGCCGTCGTGGCGCGTGGCGACGGTTTTCAGCGAACCCGAGCGCACGGCGTACAGGTTGTCGAAGGTGTCGCCTTCGCGGAACAGCGCTTCGCCGCGCTTGACCGGGCGTGCCGCGCAGATGACCGATTCGAGGCGGCTGAGCGCGTCGGGTGCGAGGCCCTGCGGCATGCACAGGTGCCGCATTGCGCACGACGAGCAGTGCGGGGCCTGGCGGGGCGCCCAGGTGCCTGCATGGGACGGTACGGCGGGGCGTGTGGCGACGGGCGTCAACATGATCGTTTACTCCGGCATTGAATCGACGGAATCATTGTCCCACCGCAAGTTGCCGCTGTCGGGCGACAAAACGTCGCGACCGCGCGCACATGCCGCGGGCATTGCAGCGGCCTGCGTGCAGGCACGCCGCTGCGCGTGCGCGCCGCGCCGCGCACGCCGATGCCGATGCCGACACCGCTCAGCCTTCCTGATCGTCCGTATGCGCGGCGGCCGGGATCAGCAGCACGGGCAGCGTCGCATGCCGCACGCACTGTTCGGCGATGCTGCCGAGCACGAGGCGACGGAACCCGCGGCGGCCGTGCGTGCCGAGCACGAGGAGGTCGGCGCCGAATGCTCTCGCACCGTCGAGGATCAGCGTCGACACGTCGTTGAGCGACGACGCCTCGCTCGTCAGCGTCTCGCCCTTCACGCCGGCCGCCTGCATCAGCTTCGTGAAATCCGCCGCGAGCGCATTGCCTTGCGCGATGAGCTGATCGCGCAGCACGGACGGGTCGTAGCCCGGCACGTTGTAGTAGATCGCGGCGTTTTCGACGACGTAGAACGGCTGCAGTTCGGCACCGTGCTCCTTTGCGAGCGCGAGGGCGGCGTCGAACGCGTGGCGTGCGGTGTCGCTGCCGTCGATGGCAACCAGAATGCGCTTGTACATAGTGTCTCCGAGTGGCGGATTGAACGGAAGTCGGCCGAACGGCCGGGCCGGCCGTGCGTCGCTGCGAGGCAGGGTAAACCAACGGCGGGGACTTTGCAGCGACGTGCCGGCGGTCGCGAATGGGCATTGAAGCGCATCCGTATCGCGATGACGTGACTTCGATCAATGCCGATGCATCGGCGTCGTGAAATCCCGCGTGCCGAACCCGAACCGGGCGCCGATATCGATTCCGGCGCCGATTCGGAAGATCGCACCGCCTGCGCACCGAGCGACCGGCCGGCGCGCGAACGCGCACGCCGGTCCGCCGCCATCGGCCGTCGGCGCTCTTCAACCCGCCGATCGAACGATCGATTCAAACGCTGCGTGCGTTACCGCGGCACCGCGGTGATTTCGATCACCCGTTCCGGCCGGCGTCCGTGGCCGGGCCAGTGCGCGCTGCCGTACATCCGGTGAACCGGGCCGTACGGCGTGTCGCCCGCGTGCGACGGCGCGTCGAACCCCTTCTCGATCACCATGTAGCCGGCCCGCAGCGCGAACGCCGGATGATTGCCGCCCGGCCGGCTGTCGAAGCCGGCGAAGCCGTCACCAGCCTCGGGCATCGCGTTGACGAGCGACGCGTTGCTGCCCGTGATCTGGTCGGGCGGGAAGGGGCTGCCGCTCGCGAGACGCGCCGCCTCGCGATTCTTGCCGTCGGTGTCGACGGTGCTGTCGTGCGTGTCGTCGTTGTCGAGTTCGATGCTGCGCGGATGCGCGGCGTGCGCTTGAGCTGACGTTTCCATCACGGCTCTCCTGGCGGCGTAGCGCTCCGGATCGAAGCAAATCCCGTTCCGGGCAAGACGGGAAAATGGTGCGCGGGCGATCGCCGCAGTCGCGTGGCGCGCACTGATTTGTCATGATTTATTTCAGCTAGAACACCCGTTTTCTACAGAGTATGATTCTTTTCCTGCGAAGCGGCGACAGGGGATGCAGTACGCGCCGACTCTGCCCGCACCGGGCGCCGCAGCACCCTTAGAGACGGGTAGCGAACAACAAGCAAAGGGACTAGAGGTGGCGGATTCATGCAAGCGACTACTGCCTTCACGCACCGCGGTTATCTGTTGAATTGCGCGCCCGCGCGCGCCACTGACGGATCGTTCAAGCCCTACGTCGTGATCTCCCGATCGAGTGACGGGGAACTCGTCGCGAACCGTTTTTTCCCGAGCGAGCTCCAGTTCAACGACGAAGGCGACGCGATCGCGCATGCGCGCGACTGGGCCGTGCGCTGGATCGACGCGAGCAGCGTCACGATCTGACGCCGTCGCGCGGCGGCAGCGGCGGCCGTCCGGCCGATCCCCCGGCGTGCCGCCGCCCGGCGAAAACGCGGTAATCTTGCGGAACCCGTCACTTTATTAGCGGCCGTGCGATCGCGCGCGGCTGCCTGCATTGGCATATGTCGACATCACCCGCCCGTCAGTGGGGCCTCGAAGAAATCGTTGCCGGCTTGCGCGAATCGCGCGAGGAACTTCACCGCACGCGTCATCCGCGCGGCATCCGCGAGCTGCCGTCGCGCGACGCGATCTGCAAGATCGTCACCGGCCTGCGTGCGTCGATGTTCCCGACGCACTACGGCGCGCCGGATCTGACCGACGAAAGCGTCGACTACTACGTCGGCCACACGCTAGAAAGCACGCTGCGGATCCTGTCCGAACAGATCCGCCGCGCGCTGCCGTTCCTGCCTGAGCATGCGGACACGCCATTCGCGGAACTCGACGAACGCGCGTTCGAGATCGCGCGCGAGTTCGGCCGGCAGTTGCCGGCGGTTCGCGCGCTGCTGGTCAGCGACATCCAGGCTGCCTACGCGGGCGATCCGGCCGCGCAGCACATCACCGAGATCCTGCTGTGCTATCCCGGCGTGTTCGCGATGATGCACCATCGGCTCGCGCATGCGCTGCACCAACTCGGTGTGCCGCTGCTCGCCCGCTTCATCAATGAAATCGCGCACTCGGCCACCGGCATCGACATTCACCCGGGCGCGCAGATCGGCCCGAGCTTCTTCATCGATCACGGCACCGGTGTCGTGATCGGCGAAACCGCGATCATCGGCGAGCGCGTGCGCGTGTACCAGGCCGTCACGCTCGGCGCGAAGAGCTTCCCGGCCGATGGGGACGGCACGCTGGTGAAGGGCAACGCGCGGCATCCGATCGTCGAGGACGACGTGGTGATCTATGCGGGCGCGACCATTCTCGGCCGCGTGACGATCGGGCGCGGCTCGGTGATCGGCGGCAACGTGTGGCTTACGCACAGCGTGCCGCCCGGCACGAGCGTCGCGCAGGGCAAGGTCCGCGAAGGCGGCAGCGGCGAGAAGCCGTAACGCGGCGCGCGAACGGCGAAACTGTCGTTCGCGCGGCGCAGGCGCAGGCGCAGCGAAGGCGAAGGCGCGCGCCGACACCCGCATACCGGTGTGCCAAGAGGGTGCACGGCTGCCGCCGCACCCCCGCTTCGTCAGTGCTTGCCGGCCGGCGAGCGATGCTTGTAGAGCACGTCCTGGTCGACGCGGATCAGGTTCTGCCCCGCATCGACGACGAAATCCACGCCGTTGTACGCGCTGCCCGTCAGCAGCAGGATCGCGCTCGCGACGTCGTCGGGGCCGGCGATGCGCGCGAGCGGCGTCGACGCGCGGCTCGCGTGTTCGAAGTCGGCCTGCGTCTGGTCGTCGCTCGGCAGCATCAGCCCCGGGAACACCGCATTCACGCGCAGCACCGGCGACGACGACAGCGCGAGCATCTGCGTGAGGTTGCCGAGCGCGGCCTTCGCGACCGTGTAGCTGAAATGGTCGCGGTGGAAGTTTTCCTTGATCTTCTGGTCGACCACGTTGACGACGACGCCCTGCGTGCCGGCCGCGCGGGCCCGTTCGTAGAACGCGCGCGTGAGCAGGATCGGCGCGCGGCAGTTGACGGCCCAGGCCTGGTCGAATGCCGCAAGGTCGAAGCTCGGGAAATGGTCCTGCCAGAACACCGACGCGTTGTTGACCAGCACGTCGAGGCGGCCGAAGCGCGCATAGACCTGGTCGATCAGTGCGGTGATCTGCACGGCATCCGACAGGTCGGCCTGCAACGCGACCGAATCATGCCCGCGTTCGGCGATCGTGCGGGCGGCCGCCTGCGCGGCATCGGCGGAGCGGTCGTAATGGACCGCGGTGCGATAGCCGTGCGCGGCGAAATACTCGGCGAACGCGCGCCCGGCCCGGCGCGCGGCGCCGGTCACGAGCACGACCGGCGCGTGTGCCGCTTGCTTCGTGGACTGCATTACGTATTCGTCAGGTTGACTGAAGAAGGATTGGCGACGATCGACAGGAATTCGCGCCGCGTCGACGGATCGGTGCGGAACGTGCCGAGCATGCGCGACGTGACCATTTCGACGCCCGGCTTGTGAATGCCGCGCGTCGAGATGCACTGGTGCGCGGCTTCGAGGATCACGCCGACGCCCTTCGGCTGCAGCACGTCGAACAGCGTGTCGGCGATCTGCACGGTCATCTTTTCCTGGATCTGCAGGCGCTTCGCAAACGCGTCGACGAGACGCGCGAGCTTCGAGATGCCGACGACGCGATGGTTCGGCAGATACGCGACGTGCGCGCGGCCGATGATCGGCACCATGTGGTGCTCGCAGTAGCTCTCGAAGCGGATGTCCTTCAGCACGATCATCTCGTCGTAGCCGTCGACTTCGCTGAACGTGCGCGCGAGGATGTCGCGCGGTTCCAGCGCATAGCCGGCGAAGAACTCTTCGTATGCGCGCACGACGCGCGCCGGCGTGTCGAGCAGCCCTTCGCGGGCGGGATCGTCGCCGGCCCAGCGCAGCAGCACGCGAACGGCATCCTCCGCTTCTTCGCGGCTCGGCCGGGATGCGGCCGGCTCGGGCCGCGCGTTCTTTTTACCCATCTAGTCGCTCCATCGAATGCGGCCGCCTGCGGCGGCGCGGATATCCGGTCATTGTTTCATGCTTTCGCGGGTCGTGCGTGCGGCCTGCCGCACACCCCGCGTCACTTCGGCCACTCGTCCTGCTCGTCGTTGAACAGCGACGCGACGACGCCGCGCAGCCACGCGGTGCGCGGATCGTTGTGGAACTTGCGATGCCAGTGCTGCTTCAGGTCGAAGCGCGGCAGCGGCACCGGCGGCTCGACCGGCACGATGAACGCGTGCTCCGCCGCATACGCATAGCCGATCGCGTGCGGCACCGTCGCGATCAGGTCGGTGCGGCTCAGGATGAACGGCAGGCTCATGAAGTGCGGCGTCTCGAGCACCGCGCGGCGCTGCATGCGCTGCTTCGCGAGGTATTTCTCGAGCACCTCCTGGCTGCGCCCTTCGGCGCGCACCACCGCATGCCCGCATGCGAGGAACTGCTCGGCCGTGAACGGGCGCGCCTGTTCGAGCGGATGGCCGCGCCGCATCAGGCAGACGAACCGGTGTGTAAACAGACGCTGCTGGAAGAAGTTGTTGCCGTCGAGATCGGGGAAATAGCCGACCGCGAGATCGATCGAGCCGGCTTCGAGGCCGCGGCCGACTTCGTCGTGTGCGAGCGAGACCGAGCGCAGGTTCGCGTGCGGCGCGCGCGTCGCGAACGCCTGCAGCAGCTTCGGCAGGAACACGATCTCGCCGACGTCCGACAGCGCGATCGAGAACGTATGCGTGCTCGCCGCCGGATCGAAGTCGTGCGGCGCGACGAGGCCGCGCTCGATCTGCGCGAGCGCATCGCGCGCGGCCGGCAGCAGCGCGAGCGCGCGTGGCGTCGGCTCCATCCCGCGCGACGTGCGCACGAACAGCGGATCGCCGAAATACTCGCGCAGGCGGCCGAGCGCGGTGCTCACGCGCGGCTGGCTCACGCCGAGCAGGTCGCCAGCGCGGCTGACGTTGCGCGTGTCGTCCAGCGCGACGAGGTACGGAATCAGGTTCAGATCGAGCGTGTCCATCACGGGAGCCAGTATCTTCAAAGCGTATACAACATATCTCCTGAATCGCGTTGCTGCATAGTCGGGAAAGCGCTCAAATGGGTTCCATTACTCGAACCAATGTTCAGGAGACGAACAATGCGCACCCAGGTCGCCATCATCGGCGCCGGTCCGTCCGGCCTTTTGCTTTCCCATCTGCTGCGCCTGCAAGGCGTGGATTCCATCCTCGTCGAGGCGCGTTCGCGCGAATATTGCGAGAACCGCATCCGCGCCGGCGTGCTGGAGCAGGGCACGGTCGACACGCTCAACGAAGCCGGCCTCGGCGACCGGATGCGCCGCGAAGGGCTCGAACACCACGGCATCGAGCTGCTGTTCTCGGGCCAGCGCCATCGCATCGACCTGAGCGCGCTCACCGGCGGGCGCGCGATCACCGTCTACAGCCAGCACGAAGTGGTGCGCGACCTGATCGCGGCCGGCGTCGAGCACGGCCACGCGATGCATTTCGAAGTGAGCGACGTTGCGCTGCACGATGTCGAGAGCGAGCGCCCATTCGTCACGTTCAAGCATGCCGACGGCCGCGAAGACCGCATCGACTGCGACTACATCGCCGGCTGCGACGGCTTTCACGGCATCGCGCGCCAGACGATTCCGGCCGAGCGGCTGAACACGTTCGAGCGCGTCTATCCGTTCGCGTGGCTCGGCATCCTCGCCGACGCGGCACCGTCGCTCGACGAACTCGTCTACGCGCATCACGACAACGGTTTCGCACTGTTCTCGATGCGCTCGCCGACGGTCACGCGCCTCTACCTGCAGTGCAAGCCCGACGAAGACCTCGCCGAATGGTCCGACGCGCGGATCTGGGACGAACTGCACACGCGCTTCTCGAACGACACCGGCTGGACGCCGACCGAGGGCCGGATCACGCAGAAGAGCGTGACGCCGATGCGCAGCTTCGTGTCGGAGACGATGCAGCACGGCCGCCTGTTCCTCGCCGGCGACGCCGCGCACATCGTGCCGCCGACCGGCGCGAAGGGGATGAACCTCGCGGTGGCCGACGTCCGCGCGCTGTCCCGCGCGCTCGGCGCCCGCTACCGCAACGGCGACGCGACGCCGCTCGAGCGCTACTCGGCGACCTGTCTCGAACGCGTGTGGCGCGCCGAACATTTCTCGTACTTCATGACGAACATGCTGCATGCGTCACCGGAGGACTCGCCGTTCGTCAATCGCCTGAAGTTTGCCGAGCTGAAGTACGTGACGCGCTCGCGGGCCGCCGCGCAGTCGCTCGCCGAAAACTACGTCGGCCTGCCGTTCGACGACCAGACGCCCCCCGAGGGATCCCGCCTTGACAACGCGCTGTGCGCGACTCTATGATCGGCCAATCGTTCGCTAATCGAATCTCGGTTCGACTATCGAACAAATGCCGAAGGTCGACGACGGCCTTCGACGCGGCACGCGACACGCGCGTGTCCCCTCGACAGGCCGCGCATCGAGCCGCGGGTTCGTATCAGGAAGAGACATGGTCAACAAGATTTTCGAATCGCTTCAATCGGCGGTCGCGGACGTCCACGACGGCGCGACCATCATGATCGGCGGGTTCGGCACGGCAGGCATGCCGTCCGAGCTGATCGACGCGCTGATCGAGCAGGGCGCGCGCGGCCTGACGATCGTCAACAACAACGCGGGCAACGGCGAGACCGGCCTCGCGGCGCTGCTCAAGGCGAAGCGGGTGCGCAAGATCATCTGTTCGTTCCCGCGCCAGAGCGACTCGCAGGTGTTCGACGCGCTGTATCGCGCGGGCGAGATCGAGCTGGAGCTCGTGCCGCAGGGCAACCTCGCGGAGCGGATTCGCGCGGCGGGCGCCGGCATCGGCGGCTTCTTCACGCCGACCGGCTTCGGCACGAAGCTCGCGGAAGGCAAGGAAACGCGTGTGATCGACGGCAAGTCGTACGTGTTCGAGACGCCGATCCACGCCGATTTCGCGCTGGTCAAGGCGTACAAGGGCGATCGCTGGGGCAACCTCGTCTATCGCAAGACCGCGCGCAACTTCGGGCCGATCATGGCGAGCGCCGCGAAGGTCGCGATCGTGCAGGTGTCGGAAGTCGTGCCGCTCGGCGGGCTGAACCCGGAACACATCGTGACGCCGGGCATTTTCGTGCAGCGCGTCGTCGAAGTGCCGCAGGCCGCGCACGCGGCCGAGCTGGCTGCCGAACATGCTGCATCGCAAGCTGCCTGACCGAGGAGACCCGACATGAAACGACTGACCCGCGATGAAATGGCCAAGCGCGTCGCCCAGGACATCCCCGAAGGCGCGTACGTGAACCTCGGCATCGGCGTGCCGACGCTGGTGGCGAACCACCTCGACCCGAGCAAGGAGATCTTCCTGCACAGCGAGAACGGCCTGCTCGGCATGGGCCCGGCGCCCGCGCCCGGCGAGGAAGACGACGAGCTGATCAACGCCGGCAAGCAGCACGTGACGCTGCTCACCGGCGGCGCGTATTTCCACCACTCGGATTCGTTCGCGATGATGCGCGGCGGCCACCTCGACTACTGCGTGCTCGGCGCATTCCAGGTGTCGGCGAACGGCGACCTCGCGAACTGGCATACGGGCGCGCCGGATGCGATTCCGGCCGTCGGCGGCGCGATGGACCTCGCGATCGGCGCGAAGCAGGTGTTCGTGATGATGGAGCACCTGACGAAGCAGGGCGAGAGCAAGATCGTCGCGCAGTGCTCGTATCCGGTCACCGGCGTGCAATGCGTGAGCCGCATCTACACCGATCTCGCGGTGCTCGACGTGACGGCCGACGGCCTCGCGGTGAGCGAGATCTTCACCGACCTGTCGTTCGACGAACTGCAGAAGCTGACCGGCGTGCCGCTGATCGACGCGACGCGCAAGGCCGCGGCCTGACCGGCAAGCGTGCCGGCGCGCGCGATCCCGCGCACGCCGGCACGCTTGGGTAGACAATAAGCGCACGCCGTTTCCCCAATCTGATGCCATGCTCGAAGACAGCGCCCGCCTGACCTCCCTCATTTGCGGCACCGAGTCGCTCAACCGGATCTGGTCGCCCCGCGCGACGATCCAGCGGATGCTCGACGTCGAGGCCGCGCTCGCGCGCGCGCTCGCCGCGCAGCAGGTGATTCCCGCCACCGCGGTCGCGCCGATCGAACGCGCGTGCGACGCCGGCCGGCTCGACGCCGACGCGCTCGCGCACGGCGCGGCGCTCGGCGGCAATCTCGCGATCCCGCTCGTCAAGCAGCTCACCGCGCAAGTGAAGGCCGACGACCCGGAGGCCGCGAAGTTCGTGCACTGGGGCGCGACGAGCCAGGACATCATCGATACCGCGACCGTGCTGCAGCTGCGCGACACGCTCGACGTGCTCGAGCCGCTGCTCGACGAAGCGTGCGCGTCGCTCGCGACGCTCGCGCGCACGCATCGTGCGACGCCGATGATCGGCCGCACGTGGCTGCAGCAGGCGCTGCCGATCACGCTCGGCCTCAAATTCGCGCAATGGCTCGACGCGCTGCTGCGCCATCGCGCGCGCTTCGCCGAATTGCGTGCGCGCGCACTGGTGCTGCAGTTCGGCGGCGCCGCCGGCACGCTGGCGAGCCTGCGCGAGCACGCGGCCGGCGTGAGCGCCGCGCTCGCGGCCGACCTGCGGCTCGCGCTGCCGGCCGTGCCGTGGCATACGCAGCGCGACCGCATCGCGGAAGCCGCGTCCTGCTTCGGGATGCTGACCGGCACGCTCGGCAAGATCGCGCGCGACGTGTCGCTGCAAATGCAGACCGAAGTCGGCGAACTCGGCGAACCGGCGGCCGCCGGCAAGGGCGGCTCGTCGACGATGCCGCACAAGCGCAACCCGGTCGGTTGCGCGGCCGTGCTGACCGCCGCGGTGCGCGCGCCGAACCTCGTCGCGACCGTGTTCGCGGGGATGGTTCAGGAGCACGAGCGCGCGCTCGGCGGCTGGCAGGCCGAATGGGATGCGCTGCCCGACCTCGCGCGTCTGACCGGCGGCGCGCTCGCGCAGATCGCGCAGATCGTCGCGGGCCTCGACGTGAACACCGAGCGCCTTGCCGCGAACCTCGAGCTGACGCACGGGCTGATCCTAGGCGAAGCCGTGATGCTCGCCCTTGGCGACCGGATCGGCCGGCTCGATGCGCATCATGTCGTCGAGCATGCGTCGAAGGAAGCAGTGCGCACCGGTGCGACGCTGTTCGACGTGCTTGCCGCCGATGCGACCGTATCGGCCCACCTGTCGCGCGACGCGCTCGCGCGGCTGCTCGATCCCGCACATTACGTCGGCGAGGCGCAGGCCTGCGTCGACGCCGTGCTCGCGCTGCACGCGGGCACGACACAACCAGGAGAACACTGATGCCTTTCGCCACTGTCAACGGCGTGAAACTGCATTACCGGATCGACCGTGCCGCGCGCGACGACGCGCCGTGGCTCGTCTTCTCGAACTCGCTCGGCGCCGACCTGCAGATGTGGGCGCCGCAGATCCGCCCGCTCACGCAGCACTTCAACATCCTGCGCTACGACACGCGCGGCCACGGCCATTCCGAAGCACCGGCCGGCTCGTACACGGTCGACCAGCTCGCGGGCGACGTGATCGGCCTGCTCGACCACGTCGGCATCGAGCGCGCGCACTTCTGCGGGATCTCGATGGGCGGCCTGACCGGCGCCGCGCTCGCCGCGCGTTTCCCGTCGCGCATCGTGCGCGCCGTGCTGTCGAACACCGCCGCGAAGATCGGCTCGCCGGAAGTGTGGGCGCCGCGTGCGCAGAAGGCGCGTGCCGAAGGGATGGCCGCGCTGGCCGACGCCGTGCTGCCGCGCTGGTTCACCGACGCATTCGTCGAACGCGAGCCGCGCCTGTTCGACGCGATCCGCGACACCTTCGTGCATACCGACAAGGACGGTTACGCCGCGAACTGCGACGCGCTGAACGCGGCCGACCTGCGCGAGGAAGTGAAGGGCATCGCGCTGCCGGTGCTCGTCGTGACCGGTGCGAAGGACATGTCGACGCCGCCCGACCAGGGCCGTGCGCTGGCTGCTGCAATTCCGGGCGCGCGTCACGTCGAATTCGACGCCGCGCACATTTCGAACATCGAGTGCACCGACGGCTTCAACCGCGCGCTGCTCGACTTCCTGACCGCGTGAGGCACCGACGATGGACGACCAGCAACGTTATGAAGCAGGGATGAAGGTGCGTCGCGCGGTGCTCGGCGACGCGCACGTCGACCGTTCGATCGAGAACCGCACCGAAGTGACCGACGAATTCCAGAACCTGATCACGCGCTATGCGTGGGGCGAGATCTGGACGCGAGACGGCCTGCCGCGCCATACGCGCAGCCTGCTGACCATCGCGATGATGGTCGCGCTGAACCGCGGCGAGGAACTCGCGCTGCACCTGCGCGCCGCGCGCAACAACGGCGTGACGCGCGACGAGATCAAGGAAGTGCTGCTGCAGACCGCGATCTATTGCGGCGTGCCGGCCGCGAATTCCGCGTTCCATCTCGCGGACAAGATCTTCAAGGAACAGGATGCGGCCGCCTAGATGCGGCTGAATCACACGGCCGGCGCGCGCCGGCCGTGACCCGATCGCGACGCCTGCCACTGCCGGCCGGTGTCGACGATGCATGACGCGTCGGCGACGAATCGGCGCGCGTACAAGGAAAGGCGCGGCCATCAAGCTGCGTTGCTTACATAGGAGACACGCGATGAATCGCACACCCGTGGTCGATGTCCAGACCTTCATCAACGAGCAGCCGTTCGGCGGCTTCCAGTGGCTCGTATTCCTGATGTGTTTCGTGATCGTGCTGCTCGACGGCTTCGATACGGCCGCGATCGGCTTCATCGCACCTTCGCTACTGGGCGAATGGAACCTCACCAAACCCGATCTCGCACCCGTGCTGAGCGCCGCGCTGTTCGGCCTCGCGTGCGGCGCACTCGTGTCGGGCCCGCTGTCCGATCGCCTCGGGCGCCGCTCGCTGCTGCTCGGCTCGGTGTTCCTGTTCGGCGTCGCGTGCTTCGTGTCCGCGTTCTCGAACACCATCGGACACCTGACGATCCTGCGTTTCATTACCGGCGTCGGGTTGGGCGCCGCGATGCCGAACGCGGTCACGATGATGGGCGAGTTCTGCCCGGACAAGCGCCGCGCGACCGTGATCAACCTGATGTTCTGCGGCTTCCCGCTCGGCGCCGCGTTCGGCGGTTTTCTCGCCGCGTGGATGATCCCGCATTTCGGCTGGCGCAGCGTGCTGATGCTCGGCGGCGTGACGCCGCTGCTGCTCGGCGTGCTGTTGCTGCTGAAGATGCCGGAATCGGTGCGCTTCATGGTCGCGCAAGGTCAGGGCGTCGACCGGATCCGCGCGACGCTCGCACGGATCTCGCGCGACGCGCTGAACGCCGGCTCGTTCGCGATGACCGAAGCCGCGCCGCAGACGGGCGGCAAGGGGATCGGCGTCGTGGTGTCGCGCTCGTACATCGTCGGCTCGGTGATGCTGTGGATCGCGTATTTCATGGGCCTCGTGATCTTCTACGCGTCGATCAACTGGATGCCGATCCTGCTGAAGGATGCCGGTCTGACGCCGAAGAGCGCGACGCTGATCTCCGCGCTGTTCCCGCTCGGCGGCGTCGGCGCGGTGCTGTGCGGCGTGCTGATGGACCGTTTCAACGCGAACCGCGTGATTGCCGTGTGTTACGCGCTGACCGCGATCAGCGTGTATGCGATCGGGCAGGCGGCAGGCAATGTGGGGATGCTCGTGCTGGTCGTGTTCATCGCCGGCGTGCTGATGAACACCGCGCAATCGTCGATGCCGGCGCTTGCCGCCGCGTTCTATCCGACCGAAGGGCGCGGTACGGGCGTGGCATGGATGCTGGGTGTCGGCCGCTTCGGCGGGATCGCCGGGTCGTTCCTCGTCGCCGAACTGACGCGCCGGCACTTCTCGTTCGCGGGCGTGTTCGCGACGATCGCGGTCGCGGGCTTGCTCGCGTGCCTCGCGTTGCTGATCAAGCAGGCGGCGCGGCCGCACGGTGTCGCGCAGCCGTCCGGCAAGATCGAGTCGCTCGGGCATTGAGCGGATTCGGGGCCGGGGCGATGCGCTGGCCCTGCGTGTGTTCGGCATGCCGCGGCGGGTCGCAAGACGGCTCACACGCAACGACAGACCGGGCCGCTTCGGCAGCCCGTCGCCATTCCGGCCGCCGCGCCGCTACTCCTCCGCGTCGTGTTCCTTGACGAAGTTGCGCAGATACGCGCGCAGTGCGGCCTCCTGGCTGCGATGATCGGCAAGGTTCGCGGCGCCCAGCGCTTCCTCGTCGCCGAACAGCGTGGGCGGCGCGCAGTACGTACCCACCTCGATGTTCTCGCGCAGCACGCGAATCTCGTGCGTGAGCGGGTGGTACTCGGCGACCCAGTGCATGCCCTCGATGTGCTCGCCGGTCTTCAGCATTGGCTTCATCGGCCACCTCCATGCAGATGCGGCGCAACCGCCGCAGCGATTGCGCGCGCCCGTACCAAAAGGGTACGCCTGCACGGCGTGAAGCTCAACGGCTGTGCTCGTGAGCGCTTACTGCGGCAGCAGATGCGCGACGAGCGGATACAGCGACAGGATCAGCAGCACGGCCATCGTCACGTTGAAGATGCGCAGTGCGCGGCGGTTCGACAGGAAGCGGCGCAGGCCCTGGCCGAACGCGGCCCACAGGCTGATGCACGGAAAGCCGATCAGGATGAACACGACGGCCATCCACGCGGCGTTCATCCCGTAGTCGGCGGACAGGCGGATCGTCGTCGCGGCGGTCAGCACCATCATCCACGCCTTCGGATTGACCCACTGGAACGCGGCGGCTTCGAGGAACGTCATCGGCCGCGGTTTGGCGCCTTGCGCCTTCACTTCGCCGGACGTGCCGATGCGCCAGGCGAGGTACAGCAGGTACACGACGCTCGCGACTTCGAGGGTCGTGTACAGGACCGGCACGCGGCGGAATGCTTCGCCGAGGCCGAAGCCGACGCACAGCATCAGGATCGCGACGCCGATGCTGATGCCGAACAGGTGCGGCATCGTGCGGCGGAAACCGAAATTGACGCCGGACGCGAGCAGCATCGTGTTGTTCGGGCCGGGCGTGATCGACGTGACGAGCGCGAACAGCATGCCGGCGGGCAATGCGCTGAGGGTGAGGAAGTCCATCGCGGATTCTCCATTCGTGTTCGGGACTGGGATGGAGTCAGTGTAGCGACGGTTTTCTGTACAGTACCGGTACAGTTAGCCTGGTGGTTGCCGGTACGGGGTGGGAGGGTGGTGCGCGGGCATGTTGTCTCTCAGAAAAGATGTCCGCAGTCTCAATAAGTTGTCTTTGAATAAAAATTCATATCAATGTGGAATTTTCGTCGTATTCGCTAATTCACGCTGGTCCTGAGCTTTTTATTCTGAAATTCAATGAGATGTGCAAACTTATCATTGCGTCGAAGTGGAAAAAGTGCGTCGCGAGCGATGTAAATGACGAGGGGTGGCTAACACCTGAATGCTCAAAATCAACCTCTCACAGCTTGTCATTCAACACGGTTACTCAGATCAACGTGACCAATCGAGGCGGTCCGCTGCACGCAGCTTTGCCAAGAGTACTTGGTGCAAGCGGTCCCAAACCTCGACGCTCGCCAACATTCGCCCGGCATGAGCCTTCGGCCTATGGCCGAAGGCTCAGGAAAGCCCCGACACTGGCGCTCGGCACTTTCCAGGGGGATCCAGGCGGCTCAATTGCCGGGAGTGCGATTCACGGCGACCCGATCAGAGAGCCGGCTTTTCCCACAAATTGAGGGGCGTGCCGATCTTCTTTTCCCGCGCGTTGTTATAGAGCTCCGTCCCCCAGCTGATGTCGAAAACCGCCATCCCGCATGCTATGAAGATGACACGCTCCTTCGTGCTCTCCCGGCCCGGCTTGTCGCCATTCACGACATGACCGAGGCTGGTCGAGTCAGGCAGGGCGGGCAGCTTGCCTGCATCGATCAGACGGAAGAACGGGCCGCCAATGACGCTGCTGTAGTAGCTTTCCTTATTGCCCGATGCGATTGCGTCCTCGACATAGGCTTCCTGCAGCGGGGTATGGTCGTATACGATCCTGGCGCCGGTCAGGAACGACTCGTCGGTATTGAACGGGCCCGAGACGAGAATGGTCGCGCCCTCCTTGATCCATTCGTCCTTGAAATAAAGCGGCTTAAGACGCGACGCTGCCACGGTGATGACATCTGCATCGCGGAAGCCTTGCTCGGCCTCATCGGTACCGACGGCGGTAATCCCGTACGTTTGCTGAACCCAACCGGCGAACTCGTTCGCCTTGTCGAGGAAGACGTCGAAACAGACGACGTGCTGGATCGAGCCGAGCTGGGTCATGATCGCGGTGAAGCACGCCTTGTTGATCGGGCCGCAACCGATAACAGACATACTTCTCGCATCTTGGTTGGCCAGATACTTTGCCGCCACTCCCGGCACGGCTCCGGTTCGGGCCGCGCTCAACAAGTTCGCCGACATCAGCGCCAGCGGCGCGCCCGTGTCCTTGTCATTGAGCATCATGGTCAAGATCGAGCGCGGCAGGCCTTTCTCGGCATTGGCGTGATTCGATCCGTACCATTTGTTGCCGCACACGTCGAAGCGACCGCCCAGATAACCGGGCATTGCAGCAAAGCGGCGGTCCGGACCGGCAACCGGCATGTTCGGGAACTTCGTCTCTTTCGGGAAGACGATGTTCATTCCGTGGTTATTGTGATTGGCGCCACCCATCAGATAGTCGCCTCTGCCGAGGAGTCCGAATGTCTCCTCGCATACGGACACGCAGCGCGCGGCATCCAGCACGCCAGCTGCGATCATGTCCGGCTCGGAAAGGTACAGAAAGTCGATTTTGGGATACATGGTGCAGACCTCGTCGAAAAAGGAAGATGTCGGGTGTCAAGCGTCGATCCCGACTCAGTGGTCAGAATCGGAGAAGTGGTGAAATGTCGTAGAGGCGGCAACCCGGGCTTCGCGCATTTGCCCGCAACAGAAAGTTGAGCTTTTCGATCCGCTCGCCGGAACGGGGGGCGCCATTCTTCTGGAGCGGAACTTCGAGGCCGACCGAAAAATCCATCACGACGTCATCCACGACACCACCGGAGCGGCCCGAGGGCACCGCGATCATTCCGTGTTGCAGCGCAAATCGATAGGCGTCCATCGCCTCCGTGATCGTTCCGACCTGGTTCGGCTTCAACACGAACCCGTCCACGGCACGAGTCTCGAAAGCCCGCTCAAGTAACGGGAGACTGGTGACCGTGAGATCGTCGCCCAGAATGATCGATCGTCGAATTTCTCGAACCGCCGTGCTGTAACCTTCCCAGTCGTTTTCATCGAGCAAATCCTCGATGAAGACCAAATTGAATTTCTCGGTCAGGAAGCGGGCATAGGCAATGAGTTCGGAGGTGGACACCCGTTTGCCTTTCAGCAGATACGTGCGGGTTTCCTTGTCGTACATCTCGCTTGACGCGCAATCGAGCGCAAACGCGATCCGGCCTGTACAGCCACAGGCATCGATGGCCTTTTGCATCAGCGTCAACACGACTTCCGGGTCATCCGAAGGGGCGGCGTAGCCATAGGAACTGGCGACTTGAGGTTTGTGGCCCAGATATTCGGTCAGTACATGGCCAAGCTTCTGAAACACGGCCACCGCCATTTCGATGGCGAAGTCGACACTGTCAGTGCCGTACGGCACGATCAGAAACTCGTTGAACGGCTGGGTGAGCCCATCGTATCGTCCGCCGTTGATCACGTTGAAGCATGGGACCGGCACGGTCCGGATGTCGCGGCCGGCGATGTGAGCGTACAGCGGAATCGATCGGGCATTCGCCGCCGTACGGAATGCCGCGATGGATACCGAGTAAATCGTGTTTCCGCCGAGGCGGGACTTGTTGGGTGTGCCATCGAGCGCGATCATTTTTTCGTCGATCGCTCGCTGATCAAACACGTTCATGCCGATCAGCGCCGGACCAATTACATTGACCGCGTTGTCGACGGCGTTATGAACACTGAGCCCGTCGTAGGTCGCTGGATCGCCGTCCCTCAGGACGAACGATTCGTGCGTCCCGACGGAAGTGCCGGTGGGTGCCGCACCTCGACCAACCGCACCGCTTTGGGTGCGCACCTCGACTTCGACTGCGGGCCGGCACTTGCAATCGATGATCTGAAGTGCCCGGACGGATGTGATCTTGTCTTCCATGTCACTTGCTCCCGTTCGGTTCAGGAACATAAAGGATGTTCAAGTCACACAGGTTGGTACCGGTGTTGCCGGTGAAAACGGCGGAGTCGATCGACTCGAGTGCTTCGAAGCAGCTGTGCTCGCGCAGTGCCTGATAGAGGTTGACTCCCTTTACGGCAGCCGCGGTGAAGCTGGTCGAGTCCGTCATGCCTCCCGCCACCGTCGCCGTGCCGTCCGTGCCTTCGCTGTCGATCGACAGCAGGCAGGCACCCGTGGTTTTGGCCGCCGCGATAGCGAAACTTGCGGCCATTTCCTGGCCAGGCCCGCCGTGCCCCTTGATCACGCTGTTATCGTCGATAAGCGTCGTCACCTCACCGGAGCTGAGAAGCACGCAAGGGGGCTTGATCGGGTTGCCGTACGTCTGGATTTCGCGCGCCATCGACGCGAAGAAGGTGCCGGCGTCGCGACTTTCTCCTTCAAGGAACGACGACACGATCATTGCGGGGATACCCATCTCCTCGCAGACTGCCTTGGCGTAAATGCAGGAGTCGGGCAGCGTGTTGAGCAGGAAGTAGGTATTGTCCGGAAAGGCCTTCGGGGTCTCCGCGTCGGGGCCTGCGTTCATCAGATAGTCGACAACGCTCTTGGGCAGGCGATCGGCCACGTTGCGATTGATGATCGTGGCGCGAGCGTCGTCCAGGGTCGTCATGTCGGGACCGATCGGCGTGCTTTTGTAGGCTGCGTAGGGCACTGAAATGTCGCCCGTGGCAGGCGATCCGACCGCGTCGCTGATGCCGAAGCCGATCAGTTCGGCACCCGTGCGCTGGATGCGCTGCGCCAACATCCCGCCGTTCAAGGCCGAGATGTGCCGGCGCACGGCATTGATCTCGTAAATGCCTGCACCGGATTTCAGCAGCACGTCCGTGGTATCGATCTCGTCCTGCAGGCTGATGCCTTCGATCGGACAGGACATGAGCGCCGAACTTCCGCCGCTGATCACCGCGATGAACAAGTCGTCTGGTCCGGCCTGATCGACGAGTTCGATGATTTGCTTCGATGCCCGATGGCCTTCTTCGTTCGGGAGGGGATGGCCGCCGACGAACACCTCGGTCTTGTTGAAACGGTCCGATTCTTCCCGGATTTTCACGATGGCAATACCGTGCGTCAGGTGATCGCCCAACACATGGTCGACTGCCATTGCCATGTGGTTGCATGCCTTGCCGGCGCCGACCAGATAGACGTTTCGCTTGCGCGAAAGGTCCCACGAGCGCGTTCCGATATGCAGTACGCTACCTTCCATGCGCATGATGCTGCGAATTCGCTGGTAGCTGTCGAGCCTGTCGAGTGTCCGGTCCGCGATCTCGAGTACGATCCGCCGTGACGAAACGACGCCATTCGAGAGGAGTGCTTCGTAATTTCGTATCTTTTTCATGCTGAAAATTGATCGGAGTTACCGCCGCATCGAAATCATGGGCGACGTGTTGTCCGTCAATTTATGCAATCGAGCTGAACAGATACATGCACACCGCGGTGGATCGCTAGATAACTGTAGAGGCCTTGTTGCCTGCACAGTTGGATCCGCGCACGGCGTGGACGCTAGCTCATGCGCGTACCGACTCGAGCGGGTTCGAGAGATCACGGGTTCGTTGCGCGACGCCGATTCCCTGGCGGCTTGGTGACGAGACCGGGTCAGTGTGCAATGGCATGCGCCAGAAACGCATAAAGACGATCGAAGTTGCAGTGCGCAACATTGAATCGCAGCCAACTACTGGTTGGATTGGTGGCGTAGAAAAGATTGCCTGGCGCCAGAAGAATCTTGTGGTCGACAGCACGTACAGCGAGTTCGGCCGAATCGCAATTGATTCCCGCGGGCCGTGCCCATACGAACATTCCGGATCGAGGTTCGCAGAACACTTCAAAACCGATCGATTCAAGCCGGCGACAGGTCCGTTCCTGCGCGGTAGCGAGACGATCGCGCAATTGCTCGGCCTGCTTCCTGAAGTGTCCTTCGGACAGCACTGCATGTGCCAGTTGCTCCGTGATCGTCGGCGTCGACATTCCGGACACCAGCTTCTGGTAAAGCAAACCCTCGAGAAGCGCGGGCTCCGCGGCCACGAATCCCACGCGCAGGCCGGCACCGATGGTCTTTGAAAAGCTGCCGACATAGACCACTCGTTTCAATTGATCCATGGACGCGAGCGCGACTGAATTTCCGGACACCAGACCGGCAGAGACGTCGTCCTCGACGATGATGCAGTCGTAGCGCTCGGCAAGCTTCAGGACCTTGAATGCCGATGCCGAGCTGTAGCTCGCACCGGTCGGATTATGCAACCGCGTATTGGTGAAGAACACTTTGGGGCGATGAGTCTCGAACGCCTGCTCCATCGAAACGACGTCCGGACCGGTGGGTGTCATCGGAATCCCGACTGCCTTGATCCTGCGCAATCGCAATGCAACGAGCAGATCGCTGTAGCAGGGCTCGTCTACCAGCACGGTATCGCCCTCGCGCGTAAGGTGACGAATGGCGAGATCCAGCGCCTGGTTTGCGCCCAGCGTAGTGACGATGCCCGTGGAACTTGCCTCGATCTCGTGTTCCGCAAGTTGCCGCACGATTTGCTCACGCAACGGCTCATACCCCTTTGCGTGCCCGTACCCCAATAGCGATCGCGGCTGCGCCGCTACCTGTCTTAGCGCCCGCCCAAGGCCGTCCGCGTCGAACCATGCCTCTGGAATCCATCCCGAGCCCGCGTGAATCGTGCCTTCCGTTCCCTCCAGAACGTTACGCAGCGACCATCCGTTCGTGAATTCCTCGTTGAGTTTCTCGATGGTCGGAGGTATCTCGCTACGGCTTCGATCCGCGACATAAAAGCCGGATCCACGCCGTGCCATCAAGACGCCTTGCGCCACCAGGCGATCGTATGCTTCGACGACCGTAAATGTCGACACGCCGTGTGCCTCGGCGAATACGCGGATGCTCGGAACCTTGGCCCCGGACCGCCAGGTTCTTTCGTTCACCGTTGCCGTCAGCCCGGCCACGATCTGTTGAACCAGGGACGATTCCCCCTGGGGATCGAGCGTCAGTATCGGTTTCATCGCCGCACCTATCACATCAAAAATACCGGCCCATATAACCGTGCAGGCGACGAACCCAATACAGTTAGTCACCCTCGTTTTAAAGTGTACATGTATCCGTGCAGGTTTGATTCACTACATTGAAGGGGAATCGCATACGCATACTTGCACTGGACGACCCCATGGCACACGCCACCGATTTTTTTCCTGGATCGAAGACCGATGAGCTCGCGAATGCTCGCGACGATCTGGCCGCGGCATTTCGCATCGCCGCGCGCCTCGGCTTCCACGAGGGCACATGCAACCATTTCAGTCTCTTGCTCCCGGGCAGTCGGGAAACGTATCTGATCAATCCGTTCGGACTCAGCTTCGAAGAGATCCGACCGGCTGATTTGCTGCTCGTCGATTCCGCCGGCTCGGTAATCGACGGAGTCGGACGAGTCGAGAAAACCGCGCTCAACATCCATTCCCGAGTTCATCGCGCCTCGCCTGATGCCGCATGCGTACTTCATACGCACATGCCTTATGCCACGGCACTGACGACGCTCGACGGCTTTCGCCTCGAAATGTGCCATCAGAACAGCCTTCGCTTTTTCGATCGCATTGCATACGACCGTGATCATTCGGAATACGGAGGACTTGCACTCAGCGAACAGGAAGGAGACCGGATTGCCGCCGCGTTGTCTTCCAGGCGTGTCCTGATGCTCGAGCACCACGGCGTGATAGTCACGGGCCCTTCGATTGCCGCGGCACTCGACGATCTCTACTACCTCGAACGAGCCGCCCAGGTCCAAATCCTCGCGATGTCGAGCGGGCGTCCGCTGAAACGCGTGAGCGACGAACTGGCTCGCCGGACTTCTCGTGAATTCGCCCGTGATCGAGATGAATATGCACGACTTCATTTTCGCTCGCTCAAGCGGCTTCTGGAATCTGCACAACCGCACTGGCGGGACTGACTATCCCACGTCAAGCGCAATCGGTCATCTCGTGCCCGCGCTCCTGACGCTGCAACCATGTCGACTACCCAATTTGCCCACGCCACGGAGGTTTCACATGAAGTACTGTCACAAACTCACCATCGCCACCCTGTTGCTCGGGGGAATCAGCCCCGCATTGATTTCTGCCGCGCATGCGGATCAGACTGTCAGGATCGGTGTCGCGGGCCCGTTGACGGGCGGCCAATCGAATTTCGGCAAGGACGATGAGCGAGGCGTGCGGCTGGCGATTGAAGAGCTGAATCGGACGCCGATCGTCGTCGACGGTCAATCCATCAAGTTCGAAATGCTGTCCGAGGACGATGCTGCAGATCCCAAAACGGGCGTCTCTGTCGCTCAGAAGCTCGTCGATTCGGGTGTGAAGGCGGTCATCGGCCACTACAACTCCGGCGTGACCATTCCCGCGTCCCGCATCTACAACAATGCGCGTGTTCCGATGATTACCGGCGCCGCTTCAAATCCGGCGATCACGCAGCAGAGCTTCCCGTATGTCTTCCGGCTTGCGGCCAATGACAACGTGATGGGCGCACGCATGGCCGAATATGCGGCAAAGGTATTGCATGCAAAACGCGTGGCGGTGATCGACGATCGCACGGCATACGGATCAGGCGTAGCTGACGTGTTTGCCGCGACGGCGAAGAAGAACGGTATCGACGTCGTCGCCAGGGAATATTCCAACGACAAGGCAACGGACTTCAACGCGATTCTGACGCACATCAAGGCTCAGCGCCCGGACGCGATCTTCTACGGCGGGTACTACGCGCAAGCAGCCGCCATCGGGCGACAGTCCAAGCAGTTGGGTCTTGCGGTTCCGGTGCTAGGCGGGGACGGGATCTGCTCGGTCGATATGCCGAAGCTGGCTGCCGGAACGCTGAATGGGCGGGGGTATTGCGCCGAAGGCGGCGCACCGCTCGCGACGTTGCCCGGTGGTCCGGAATTCGCGGCGCGGTATGAAAAGCAATTCGGTGTGAAGAACGATGTTTACTCGCCGGCATTCTATTCGGCCACGATGGTGGTCGCGCAGGCGATGAAGGCGGCGAATTCGACGGACCCCGAAAAGTTCGTTCCGATGCTCAAGCAAATCCAGTTCTCGACGCTGGTCGGAAAGGTCGCGTTCGACAAGAACGGTGAATGGATTGATGCGCCGGTGACCGTGTACAAAGTGTCGGGCGATAACCTCAGTCCGACGCAGTGATACTTCGAGCGAGAACGACGAGTAATCGGCGTTCTCGCATGCCGATCCAATAGTAATCAACTCTTGGGAGTGACATGGACATTTTTGTCCAACAAATTCTGAACGGGCTGGTGCTCGGCAGTGCGTACGCCATCATCGCGTTGGGTTACACGATGGTGTACGGCATTCTCGGCATCATCAACTTCGCGCACGGTGACGTGCTGATGGTCGGCGCGATGGTCGCCCTGTCGGCCATCACCGTGCTGCAGAACCATTTCCCCGGACTCGGCAACGTCGCGACGCTGACGATCGGCCTGGGCATCGCCGCGATCGTCTGCGCGTGCGTGGGCTACACGATCGAGCGGGTCGCATACCGGCCGCTGCGCCGCGCGCCGCGTCTCGCGCCGCTGATCACCGCGATCGGCGTGTCGATCCTGCTGCAGACGGCCGCGATGATCATCTGGTCGCGCAACCCGCTGCC
>NZ_QTQN01000040.1:0-71931 GCF_003853755.1 Burkholderia sp. Bp8984 | reverse complement strand
GCCGTTGCCGCCTGGTGGGCGCTCACCGGCCTGCTCGTGACGACGTTCGCGTTCCTCGGCGTCAACATGTTCCTGTCCGGGCTGCACAGCTACGGCAAGCTGTAAGATTTCCGACGCGGGTCCGACAAAAGACCGCCGGCGCACTGCGTGCCCGGCGGTTTTCTTTTGTAACGGGCGGGCGGTCCGGGCGTCGAACGGCGCAGGATGGGTCGGGTCGAACGCTCATGAAGCGTGCGCGCCGCGCATGCAGGAGGAGCAGCACGATGTGGATCAAACACCCTTTGCGCACCGTACTGACCGGCGGTGACATCGCGCAGAGCCAGATTACGCCGCGCGCGGTGTTCGAGAACCGGCGGCGCGTCTTGCAGGCCGCCGGCCTGGCGGCGGCGGGCGGATTGCTCGGCGGCAGCGGCGCGGCGTTCGCCGCCTATGCGTCGCCCGACGCGCGGGCCGCGAAGCTCGTGGCGAAAACCAACCCGAAGTTCGTTGCGGCCGACCGGGTCACGCCGTTCAAGGACATCACGTCCTACGACAACTTCTACGAATTCGGCACCGACAAGGGCGACCCGGCGCAGAACGCCGGCACGCTGCGGTCGCGCCCGTGGCGCGTGAGCGTCGAAGGCGAGGTGCTGCACCCGAAGGTGTTCGATCTCGACGAACTGCTGAAGCTCGCGCCGCTCGAAGAGCGCGTGTACCGGCTGCGTTGCGTCGAAGGCTGGTCGATGGTGGTCCCGTGGATCGGCGTGCCGCTGTCCGAGCTGATCAAGCGCGTGCAGCCGACCGGCAACGCGAAGTACGTGCAGTTCGTCACGCTGGCCGATTCGTCGCAGATGCCGGGGCTGTCGACGCCGGTGCTCGACTGGCCGTACTCGGAAGGGCTGCGGATGGACGAGGCGATGAATCCGCTGACGCTGCTGACGATGGGCGTGTACGGCCAGGTGTTGCCGAACCAGAACGGCGCGCCGGTGCGGATCGTCGTGCCGTGGAAGTACGGCTTCAAGAGTGCGAAGTCGCTCGTGAAGATCCGCTTCGTCGACAAGCAGCCGAAAACGAGCTGGAACACGTACGCGTCGAACGAATACGGCTTCTATTCGAACGTGAACCCGAACGTCGATCACCCGCGCTGGAGCCAGGCGACCGAGCGCCGGATCGGCGAGGACGGCTTCTTCACGCCGAAGCGCAAGACGCTGATGTTCAACGGCTACGGCGATCTCGTCGCGTCGATGTATCAGGGCATGGACCTGAAGAAGAACTTCTGAGCGCGCCGGTGAGAAACGACATGCCTCCTTCGACGCTGACGCCCGCGCGCGCGTCCGGCACGCGCACGGCTGCCGCCGGCAGTTCCCGGGGCGGCGCAGTGCGTGCTGCCGCGCCGCGCTGGCTTGCCCCCGCCAAGGTACTGGTTTTCGCGGCCGGACTCTATCCGCTCGCCCGTCTCGTGCTGTTCGGGCTGACCGACCGGCTCGGCGCGAACCCGATCGAATTCATCACGCGCTCGACGGGCCTCTGGACGCTGGTGATGCTCTGCCTCACGCTCGGCGTCACACCGCTTCGGCGCGTGACGGGCGTTCCCGCGTTGCTGCGCTTTCGCCGGATGATCGGCCTGTTCGCGTTCTTTTACGCGACGCTGCATTTCACGACGTATCTGTGGTTCGACAAGTGGTTCGACGTGCTCGCGATCCTGAAGGACGTCGGCAAGCGTCCGTTCATCACGGTCGGCTTCGCCGCGTTCGTGCTGCTGATTCCGCTGGCCGCGACCTCGCCGCGCGCGATGGTGCGCCGGCTCGGCCGTCACTGGGCGACGCTGCATCGCGCGATCTATGCGATCGCGCTGTTCGGCGTGCTGCATTTCTGGTGGATGAGGGCCGGCAAGCACAATCTCGCGCAGCCGAAGCTCTACGCGGTGATCGTTGCGGTGCTGCTCGGCTGGCGCCTGCTCGAATGGGGCTGGCGGCGCATCCGCGCGTGACGAGGAGGGCCCGGAAAAACAAAAGGCGATGACGGGCAGTCATCGCCTTGGTCGCGAAGGAAGCCGCGCGAGCGGCGGCGCGCGCTTACTGCGTGGCGGCCGGGCCGGATGCCGGCGTCGCGGCCTTCGATGCATCGCTCGACAGCTCCGGTGACAGCGTGAGCGGCGTGCCGGAAGAATCGGGAATGCTGTCGGACGACGCGTTTTCATCGGTCGGCGTGACGTCGGACGGCGCCGTGTCCTGCTGCTGGATGGGCTTCGCCGGCAACGGGGGCACGGTGGGCAGATAGAGCGGACCGCGTTGACCGCAGCCGGCAAGAATCGCCAAAGCCGCTACAATCGCGCTCATCCGGAAAACGACTCGCATGATCGTCCCTGAACAATTTAACCGATAGAGTTTAGCATGTCCGATACTGAATACCTGGCCCGTGCCGAGGCCGTGCTGGCGGCCGTCGAGCGTACCGTGGATGCCGCGAACGACGGCGATCACGACATCGATCTGGAGCGCAACGGCAGCGTGCTGACGCTGACGTTCGAGAACGGCTCGAAGATCATCGTCAACCTCCAGCCGCCGATGAAGGAGCTGTGGATCGCCGCGAAGGCGGGCGGGTTCCATTACCGTTTCGTGGACGGCGAATGGCGCGATACGCGCACCGGCACCGAGTTCTTCGCGGCGCTTACCGAATACGCAACGCAGCAGGCCGGCCTGCCGATCACGTTCGGCGCGTAACGCGTCCGGCGCTCGCCCGGCCGGGCGCCGATACGCCGGATCGAAGCACAACGAAAAAGCGCCCCGCGGGGCGCTTTTTTCATGCTCGGGCCGTTCGTGTCAGTGGCCGCGGAACAGGTTCATGATGTCCTGCTTCTCCTGTTCGTCGACATGCGGCACCGCTTCGTCGGTGCTCTGCACCGCCGGCGCCTGCGGCACGCCGACCGTCGACACGAAGCCGTGCCCCGGCGTGAAGTCGGTGAAGTACAACTCGCTGCCGAGCGCCTGGACGTCGTCCGGCATCGTCGGCTTGAACTCCGGCACGCCCTTCAGCGCCGCGCCCATATAGTCGATCCAGACCGGCAACGACAGGCCGCCGCCGGTTTCGCGATCGCCGAGGCTGCGCGGGTTGTCGTAACCGATCCACGCGATCGCCGCGAGCGTGTGCTGGTAGCCGGCGAACCACGCGTCGTGCGAGTCGTTCGTGGTGCCGGTCTTGCCTGCGAGGTCGGTGCGCTTCAGCACGTTGGTGCGCGCGCCCGTGCCGCGCTGCGCGACGCTCTGCAGCAGGCTGTTCATCACGTATGCGTTGCGCGCGTCGATCGCGCGCGGCGCGTTTTGCTCGGCGATGAGCGGCTGCGCGCGGGCGACGACAGCGCCGTTCGGATCGGTCACTTCGGCGATCAGGTACGGATTCACGCGGAAGCCGCCGTTCGCGAACACCGAGTACGCGCCGGCCATCTGCAGCGGCGTGACCTGGCCCGCGCCGAGCGCCATCGGCAGGTAGGCCGGATGACGGTCGGCGTCGAAGCCGAAGCGCGTGATGTACTGCTGCGCGTACTTCGTGCCGATGTGGTTCAGGATCCGGATCGACACGAGGTTGCGCGAGCGCTGCAGCGCGGTGCGCATCGACATCGGGCCTTCGAAACCGCCGCCGTAGTTCTTCGGTTCCCACGGCTGGCCGCCGGTTTCCGCGGCGCTGAAATACAGCGGGCCGTCGTTGATCACCGTGGCCGGCCCGAGGCCCTTGTCGAGCGACGCCGAGTAGATGAACGGCTTGAACGACGAACCCGGTTGCCGCCACGCCTGCGTGACGTGGTTGAACTTGTTCTTGTTGTAGTCGAAGCCGCCGACCAGCGAGCGGATCGCGCCGTCCTGCGGAACGATCGAGATGAACGCGCCTTCGACCTGCGGCAACTGCGTGATCGACCACTTCCCGGCGTCGTTCTTCACGACCCGGACGATCGCGCCCGGGCGGATGCGGCGGTTCGGCTGCGCGCCGGCCGACAGCGCGCCCGACGCGAAGCGCAGGTTGTCGCCTTCGATCGTCGCGCTGCTGCCGTCGATGAAGGCGATGGTGATCTGGCGCGGGGTGGCCGCGGTGACGACCGCCGCGATCAGCTCGCCGTTGTCGGGGTGTTCGAGCAGCGCATCGTCGATCGCCTGCTCGCGATCGTCGGCGCCGGCCGGCAATTCGATGAAGCCTTCCGGCCCGCGATAGCCGTGGCGGCGCTCGTAATCCATGATGCCCTTGCGCAGCGAGGTGTAGGCAACCTGCTGGTCGGCGGAATCGATCGTCGTGACGACGTTGAAGCCGCGCGTGTAGGTTTCCTCGCGGTACTGCGCGTACATCATTTGTCGGACCATTTCCGCGACGTACTCGGCGTGCACGCTGAACTCGCGGCCCGCACCCTTGACGGCGAGCGGCTGCGCGACGGCTTGGTCGTACTGCTCGCGCGTGATGAAGTTCAGCTCGAGCATCCGCTGCAGGATGTATTCCTGGCGCACCTTCGCGCGCTTCGGATTGACGACCGGGTTGTACGCGGATGGCGCTTTCGGCAGCCCCGCGAGCATCGCCGCTTCGGCGAGCGTGATGTCCTTCAGGTCCTTGCCGAAATAGACCCGCGCGGCGCTCGCGAAGCCGTACGCACGCTGGCCGAGATAGATCTGATTCATGTAGACCTCGAGAATCTGATCCTTCGTCAGCGCGCGCTCGATCCGGTAGGCCAGCAGCATCTCGTAGATCTTGCGCGTGTAGGTCTTTTCGCTCGACAGGAAGAAGTTGCGCGCGACCTGCATCGTGATCGTGCTCGCGCCCTGCGACGCATGGCCATTCGTCAGTGCGACGAGGCCGGCGCGGGCGATGCCGGTGAGGTCGACGCCGCCGTGATCGTAGAAGCGTGCGTCCTCGATCGCGAGGATCGCCTTCTTGAGCGAGTCGGGCACGTCCTTGAAATGGACGATGTCGCGGCGTTCCTCGCCGAATTCGCCGATCAGCACGTGATCGGACGTATAGATGCGCAGCGGTACCTTCGGACGATAGTCGGTCAGCGCGTCGAGCGACGGCATGTTCGGCCACGCGACGACGAGCGCGTAGCCGAGCACGAGGCCGCCGGCCACGACGAGGGCCACGCACATCGCGGCGAGGCCGATCAGGACTTTCAGCCACCAGGACCGCTTCTTCGGCTCGGGCGCGGGAGGCGGGGACGTAGGAGACGTGGATTGCATAGGCATACCGGAAAACAGTCCCGCGATTATAGCTGCCCGGTAAGACCGGCCCTGACGCGGGGGGCGGCGGCCGGAAACCGGCTGATCGCGGTGCCGCCGGCATAGTGTCCGCGCGGTCGCCCCGTGCCACAACTGGCCGTCCGGCCGACTGTCGGGCACACGCGCCGCTTTGCAGAATCAGGCCTCGGAAACGCGGCGTGGGCCGCAACGATCGCGGGAGGCTGGGATGACAGGACGATGGGCGGCGCGGTTCGCGCCGGGCAGGCACCGTTCGACGGGCATCGACGTCGGGGCGGACGAGGTGAGGGTGGCCGTGCTGAGCCGGCGCGGGCGGGCCGTGGAGGTGCGGGTCGAAGGACTCGAGCGGGAGCCGGTCGGATTGCAGGACGGGCCGGAGGAGGCGCGCTGGGCCGCGGTCGCACGCGCGTTGGCGGCGGCCGTGTCGCGATTGTCGGCGGCGGGCGTGCGCTGCGATACGCGCGGCGTGATGGCGCTGCGCGACGACGAAATGCGGACCGCGACGCTCGACCTGGCCGGGCGCGACGACGTCGCGGACGCCGCCCGGCAGGCCGCTGAACGGATCTCGGGGCTGCCGCCCCACAGCCTCGCGTTCGACTGGCGGCAGGACGACGGCGCGTGCCCGGGCGAGATCGAGGTCGCCGTGGCGCCGCAGGCATTGCTCGAACGGCGGATCGACGTGGCCGCGCAGGCCGGCGTCGACCTGACGGCCGTCGACGGCGAGTCGGCCGCCGCGCTGCGCGCGTTGCGCTATGCCGCGCAGTTCGAACCCGACGCCCACGGCCCGTACGCCGCATTCTGGTTCTGCGACACGGGCGTACGCGGTTGGCGGGTCGACGGTTCGATCGCCGTACCGGTGCTCGCGGTGTCCGGCGACGTGCAGGCGGCGTTCCCCGACGCATTGCGCCAATGCGTGTTCGAGCCGGTGCGCTGCGTGCTCGTGGCCGGCGACGCGCGCAGCATCGCCCGCTGCGGTACGTCGGCCGCCGATATCGGCGATGCGCTCGGCGTGGCCGCGGTGCCGTTCGACTGCACCGGATGGGACGGGCTGCCGGGCGCGCTCGCCGGAACGCAGGGCGGTCCGGCGTTTGCCCTCGCGATCGGGCTGGCGCTGCGCGGGGTGTGGGAATGATGGCCGATGTGGGGTTCGGGCGAACTGCCGCCGGCCACGCCGTGCTCGGCGGCTTCAATCTGCTGCCGTACCGTGAGCGGCTGGCGCAGGCGTTGCGGCGGCGCCGTGCCGCGCAGTGCGGGGCGGCGGTCGTGCTCGGCGTGCTCGGGGCCTGCGTTTGGACGGGGGCGGCGACGGCGTGGCGATGGCGCATGGATGCGGAGCGTACGCGTGTGGAGGCGCGGCTGCGGCAATTGCAGCCACGGATCGATGCCGCACGGCGCGCCGCCGGCGTGGCTGCCGACCTCGCGCGACGCGATGCACGGGCGGCCGCGCTTGCCGCGCCTTACCGGCGTGTCGCCGGGCTGCTCGCGACGCTGGCGCAGGTGCGCGACGACACCGTCCGGCTCGACGCATTGCGCACGACTGCGTCCGGCGCCGTGCTCGACGCGCGCACGACGAGTTACCGGGCGGCCGCGCGGTGGCTCGCACGGATTTCGGTCGAGCAGCGTGACTGGCGATTCGATGTCGGTGCGCTGACACCTGCTTCGGCCACACCGGTCACGGGTTCGGCCGTGCCGTTCCGGTTTTCCGTGCAGGTGCGTTGGCACGACGCGCCGCCGCGGCAGAACGCAGCGGGAGGCGACGCATGACGGCGATCACGTATCGGTCCATGCCAGCCGGTGCCGGGCGGCGCGGCCGCGTGGCGCGGATGTCACCGGCCGCGGCGCATGCCATCGGCTGCGTGGCGGCGTTCGCGTGCGTGACGATGGGCACCATTCATCTGATGGATGCCGTCGACGCGAGCGGCCTCGCACGCAGTCGCGCGTTGCTGGCAACGGCACAAGTGCGTGCCGCCGACGCACAGCGGCTGCTCGCGACCGCGCCACGGCGCGACCCGGACCCGGCTGCCGGGCACGCCTCCAGCGTGCCGAGTGCGTCGGGGTGGCCCGCACTGATGCTCGAACTGGCGGACCTGGCCGGCGCGAGCGGACTGCGGATCGTGTCGATCGAGCCGCGGCGCACTGACGAAGCGGCGCCGGATGGCCGACGCACGGTGCGGATCGTCGCGGACGGCGGCTTTCCGGCGTTACTGCGGCTGATCGGCGGGCTGGCGAGTTTTCCCGCGCTGGTGGTGCCGTCGAGGCTGCATATTGAGCGCAAACCGCCCGCGTTGCGGGTGGACATGACGATCGACGTGTTTCCGGCGCTGTCGGGGGCTCGTGTTCCCGATGGCACGGTGCGGCTGCTTGCCGGCGTGCCGAGCGACGATCCATTCGGCGGCGATGGCTTGCCCGCGCAGGCCGACGATGCGACGCCGCGCCTGGCCGGCACGATTCGCGACGTACGCGCCGGGCTCGCGCTATTCGACGCGGGCGATGGCGCATTCGCGACCGTTGCGCCGGGCGAAGCGTTCGGGATGTCACGCGTGGTGAGCGTCGATGCCGGTGCGGTGACGCTTGCGACAGCTGATGGCGCGCGCCGGTTCGTCATGGATGACGGAGGTCGCCCATGACGAAGTACGGATGGCGGGCGATCGCATTCTGGGTCGGATCGGGTGTGGCCGCGGCACACGCGGCGTTGCCGCCGTTGCCCCTGTTGCCGCCTTTGCCGCCGGCCGGCTGGCCGATCGCATCGATGCAGGCGCATGCCCAGGACATACCGCTGCCGCAGGGCGCGCCCGACGGTGCGGACGGCGCAGCGCCCGCGCATGACGGCCCGCCGCCGTTCGATCGGGCCGTGCGCGCGGCGCTTCAAGCGGACACAACCGCACCGGTGCCCCGGCTGGAAGGGCCGCCGATTCCATTGCCGCCGCCGACGCGCATGAGCGACGCCGCGGCGCGGCACCCCGGCGATGCGGATGACGCGCGGCGGATCTCGCTGAATCTGCAAGGCGCCGGGCTCGCTGCCGCGTTCGACGCGCTCGCGCGATTCACCGGGCTGAACATCATCGTCGGCGAGCAGGTGCGCGGCACCGTGACGTTACGTCTGAACAATGTCCGCTGGCGCGATGCGTTCGACACGTTGCTCGACACGCACGGGCTGGCGATGTCCCGGCGCGGCAACGTGATCTGGGTCACGCCGGCGGCCGAACTCGCCGCGCGCGAGCGCGAGCGCTTCGAAACGCATGCACGCGCGGCCGAGTTGGAGCCGCTCGCGAGCCGGACCTTCGCGCTGCATTACCCGCGCGCGCAGGACGTGCAGCGGCTGCTGGCCGGAGCGACCGGCCAGCGTCTGCTGTCGAAACGCGGCGCCGCGGCGGCCGACCCGCGCACGAACCTGTTGTTCGTCACCGATCTGGCGCCGCGCATCGCGCAGATCGCGGGCTTGATCGACGCGATCGACCGGCCATCGCGGCAGGTCCGGATCGAGGCGCGGATCGTAGAAGGCGAGCAGGGCTTCTCGCGCAACCTCGGCGCACGCGTCGCGCTGCGCGCGCAGGGACGGGCGCCCGCGGCCGACGGCGCGGCATTCGCGACGGACACGCGCAACGCGCTCGACCTGGCCGCACGACCGCTCGGCGGCTTCGAGGCGGCGACGGCCGGCTTCACGTTGTTCGCCGCGCCGCTCAGCCGCGTGCTCGACGTTGAATTGAGCGCGCTCGAGGCGCAGGGGCGGGGCCAGATCGTTTCCAGCCCGCGCGTGGTGACGGCCGACCGCGTGAAAGCGATCGTCGAACAGGGCTCGGAGCTGCCGTACCAGGCGAAGGTCGGCAACGGCGTGAGCGGCGTGCAGTTCCGCCGCGCGACGCTGAAGCTCGAGGTCGAGCCGCAGATCACGCCCGACGGACGCGTCGTGCTGGACCTGGACGTGACAAAGGACAGCATCGGCGAGCCGACGGCGGCCGGCCCGGCGATTCATACGAAGCACGTCCAGACACGCGTCGAGGTCGAGGACGGCGGAACGGTCGCGATCGGCGGGATTTACGAGCAGTTGAACCGGGACGATGTGACGCGGGTGCCGCTCTTGGGCAAAATACCGGTACTGGGCGCGCTTTTCCGGCACCGCGCACGGCGCGACCAGCGCAGCGAACTGGTCGTCTTCATCACGCCGACGGTCGTCGGCGCGCGTTGCGAAACGGCCGGCGCGGGCGACGCGGATGCGGGAAAAACGGGGCCGGAAGCCGGCGGCGCAGGCTCGACAAGGCAGCCGCTTTGCCAGTAAGCTGCGCCACACACCAGCAAGATTCAAGCAGAGGAAGCCGTTGCAAGCGCGGGACCCACATGCAAACGTATTTTTCGTCGGCCTTATGGGAGCGGGTAAGACCACCGTGGGCCGGGCGGTCGCGCGCCGGCTCGACAGGACGTTCTTCGACTCCGACCACGAAATCGAGGCCCGCACGGGTGCGCGCATTCCGGTGATCTTCGAGATGGAGGGCGAGGCCGGGTTTCGCGACCGCGAATCGCAGGTGATCGCCGATCTCACCCAGCGCGAGAACATCGTGCTCGCGACGGGCGGCGGCGCGGTGCTGCGGCCCGAGAATCGCGACTGCCTGAAAAGCAGCGGAATCGTCATCTATCTGCGCGCCAATCCGCACGATCTGTGGCTGCGCACCCGCAAGGACAAGAACCGCCCGCTGTTGCAAACCGACGATCCGAAGGCGCGTCTCGAAGCGCTCTACGAAGTGCGCGACCCGCTGTACCGCGAATGCGCGGACTTCATCATCGAGACCGGCCGCCCGTCGGTCAACGGCCTCGTCAACATGGTGCTGATGCAACTCGAACTGGCAGGCGTCATCGCCAAGCCGCTACAAGCATGATTACCGTCAACGTCGATCTGGGCGAGCGCGCCTACCCGATTCACATTGGTGCCGGCCTGATCGGCCGCACCGAGCTGTTCGCCCCTCACATCACCGGTTCGTCGGTCACGATCGTCACGAACACGACGGTCGATCCGCTCTACGGCGACGTGCTGCGCGCGGCGCTCGCGCCGCTCGGCAAGCGCGTGTCGACGGTCGTGCTGCCGGACGGCGAGGCCTACAAGAACTGGGAAACGCTGAACCTGATCTTCGACGGCCTGCTGACCGAGCGCGCCGACCGCAAGACGACGCTCGTCGCACTCGGCGGCGGCGTGATCGGCGACATGACCGGCTTCGCCGCCGCGTGCTACATGCGCGGCGTGCCGTTCATCCAGGTGCCGACGACGCTGCTGTCGCAAGTCGATTCGTCGGTCGGCGGCAAGACGGGCATCAACCACCCGCTCGGCAAGAACATGATCGGTGCGTTCTACCAGCCGCAGGCCGTGATCGCCGATATCGGCGCGCTGACCACGTTGCCCGATCGCGAGCTGGCGGCCGGCGTGGCCGAGGTCATCAAGACGGGCGCGATCGCCGATGCGGCATTCTTCGACTGGATCGAGGCGAACGTCGAGGCGCTGAACCGCCGCGAGCCGGCCGCGCTCGCGCATGCGGTGAAGCGCTCGTGCGAGATCAAGGCGAGCGTGGTCGCAGCCGACGAACGCGAAGGCGGGCTGCGTGCGATCCTGAATTTCGGCCATACGTTCGGCCATGCGATCGAGGCCGGGCTCGGTTATGGCGAGTGGCTGCACGGCGAAGCGGTCGGCTGCGGGATGGTGATGGCGGGCGACCTGTCGGTGCGGCTCGGCCTGCTCGACGAAGCGTCGCGGCAGCGGCTCGACGCGGTGATCGCCGCCGCACATCTGCCGGTGCGCGGGCCGGCACTCGGCGATGCGCGCTACATGGACCTGATGCGCGTCGACAAGAAGGCTGAAGCCGGAGCGATCAAGTTCATCCTGCTGAAGCGATTCGGCGATACGCTGATCACCCAGGCGCCCGACGAAGCCGTGTTCGCTACGCTGGCGCAGACGACCCGGTAACGGCGCCCCGGATGCCCCGGCGCCCCTGACATGGAGGAGACGTGAGCGAGACATCCAGCAGCAAACCGACCCGAGCCGGCCGCGCATCTGCCGCGGCGCTGGCCGAGCCGCCGACGCTGGCGGCGCTGGAAGCCCATCTCGCTCCGTATGCCGCCCACGCGTCGCAGTCGCGCGGCCGCCGCCATCAGGAAACCCCGCCGGCGGCGCGCACCGAATTCCAGCGTGACCGCGACCGCATCGTTCATTCGACCGCGTTCCGCCGGCTCGAATACAAGACGCAGGTCTTCGTCAATCACGAAGGCGACCTGTTTCGCACCCGCCTCACGCACAGCCTCGAAGTCGCGCAGATCGCGCGTTCGGTCGCGCGCAACCTGCGCCTGAACGAGGATCTCGTCGAAGCGATCTCGCTCGCGCACGATCTCGGTCATACGCCGTTCGGCCATGCCGGGCAGGACGCGCTGAATGCGTGCATGCGCGAGCACGGCGGCTTCGAGCACAACCTGCAGAGCCTGGCGGTGGTCGACGAACTCGAGGAGCACTACGGCGCGTTCAATGGCCTGAACCTGTGCTTCGAGACGCGCGAAGGCATCCTCAAGCACTGTTCGCGCGAGAACGCCCGCAAGCTCGGCGCACTCGGCGAGCGTTTCCTGCAAGGCCGCCAGCCGTCGCTGGAAGCGCAGCTCGCGAACATTGCGGACGAAATCGCGTACAACAACCACGACGTCGACGACGGCCTGCGCTCCGGCCTGATCACGATCGAGCAGCTCGCCGAAGTCGAGCTGTGGCAGCGCCACTACGACGCGGCGCTCGCCGAATTCCCGCATCTCGAAGGCCGCCGCCTCGTGCACGAGACGGTGCGCCGCATCATCAACACGCTGATCGTCGACCTGATCGACGAGACCACGCGCAATCTCGCACGTGTCGCGCCCGCGTCGCTCGACGACGTGCGCGCCGCGCCGCCGCTCGTCGCGCACAGCGAGCCGATCGCCGCGCAGGCGGCGGCCCTCAAGCGTTTCCTGTTCAAGAACCTCTATCGCCACTACAAGGTGATGCGCATGGCGAACAAGGCGCAGCGCGTCGTCACCGGGCTGTTCGACGCGTTCATCGACGATCCGCGCCTGCTGCCGCCGCCGTACCAGTCGGACGACGAAGCGCAGCAGCCGCGCCTCGTCGCGCACTACATCGCCGGCATGACCGACCGCTTCGCGCTGAAGGAATACCAGCGCCTGTTCGTCATCAACGACAACTGACTGTCACAAACGATCACTAGACTTCGCCGGTTCAATGGCGACGGGAATGTTGCACACGCTGTTGGTAACGTTTTCACAGGAGAGAGATCGATGAAGAAGAAGCCCGCGGGGACAATGGTTCGCTCGATCGCGCTGGGCGGCGCGCTCATGTTCGGTGTGCAGCATGCGGCGTTCGCCGCGACGGAGATCCAGTTCTGGCATGCGATGGAGTCGGCGCTCGGTGAGCGCGTCAACGAGCTCGCCACGCAGTTCAACGCATCGCAGAGCGACTACAAGATCGTGCCGGTCTTCAAGGGCACGTACGACCAGGCACTCGCGGCGGGCATCGCCGCCTATCGCAGCGGCAACGCGCCGGCGATCCTCCAGGTCTATGAAGTCGGCACCGCGACGATGATGCAGGCGAAGAAGGCTGTCGTGCCGGTCTACGACGTGTTCAAGCAGGCCGGCGTGCCGCTCGACGAAAAGGCGTTCGTACCGACCATCGCGAGCTACTACAGCGACGCGAAGACGGGCCATCTCGTGTCGATGCCGTTCAACAGCTCGACGCCGGTGCTGTACTACAACAAGGACGCGTTCAAGAAGGCCGGGCTCGACCCGAACCAGCCGCCGAAGACGTGGGCCGACGTGCAGGCCGCCGCGGAGAAGCTGCGCAAATCCGGGATGACGTGCGGCTTCACGACCGGCTGGCAGGGCTGGATCCAGCTCGAGAACTACAGCGCGTGGCATGCGCTGCCGTTCGCAAGCCGCAACAACGGCTTCGACGGCGCCGACGCGGCGCTCGAATTCAACAAGCCGCAGCAGGTCGCGCACATCGCGTTCCTGCAACAGATGCAGAAGGACGGCACGTTCACGTACGCGGGCCGCAAGGACGAGGCATCGGCGAAGTTCTACAGCGGCGACTGCGGGATCCTGACGACGTCGTCGGGCGCGCTCGCGAACGTGCAGAAGTTCGCGAAGTTCAGCTACGGCACGGGCATGATGCCGTACGACGCGAACGTGAAGGGCGCGCCGCAGAACGCGATCATCGGCGGCGCGAGCCTGTGGGTGCTGGCCGGCAAGGATCCGGCGACCTACAAGGGCGTCGCGAAGTTCCTCGCATTCCTGGCCTCGCCGCCGATCGCCGCGAAGTGGCACCAGGAAACCGGCTACCTGCCGGTCACGACGGCTGCGTACGAACTCACGCGCCAGCAGGGCTTCTATGCGAAGAACCCGAGCGCGGAAACCGCGATCAAGCAGATGATGAACAAGCCGCCGCTGCCGTATACGAAGGGGCTGCGCCTCGGCAACATGCCGCAGATCCGCACGGTCGTCGACGAAGAGCTGGAGCAGGTCTGGGCGGAGAAGAAGTCGCCGAAGGAGGCGCTCGACTCGGCGGCGTCGCGCGGCGACGAGCTGCTGCGCCGCTTCGAGAAGTCGGGCGGCTGAGCCTGCATCGCGTTCGTGCCGCCGGCCGCTGCATCGCGTATGCGCGCGTGCGGGCCGGCGGCACGGTTCCCTTCCCGTTTCGCCTCCGGACACCCGCGATGCAATCCCGTTCCCGTTTCGGCGCGAGCCTGCTGCCGTACCTGCTGATCGCGCCGCAGCTCGCGATCACCGCCGTGTTCTTCCTGTGGCCGGCCGGCGTCGCGCTGTGGCAGTCGACGCAGATGCAGGACGCGTTCGGCACGTCGAGTGAATTCGTCGGCTTCGCGAACTTCACGCACCTGTTCGCCGACCCGCTGTACCTCGACTCGTTCCGCACGACGCTGGTGTTCAGCTCGCTCGTCACGGTCAGCGGGCTCGTCGTGTCGCTGCTGCTCGCCGCCTGCGCCGACCGCGTGATCCGCGGCGCGCGCGTATACCGCACGCTGCTGATCTGGCCGTATGCGGTCGCGCCGACGATCGCGGCCGTGCTGTGGGCGTTCCTGTTCAACCCGAGCATCGGCCTCGTCACCTATGCGCTCGCGAAGGGCGGCATCGTGTGGAATCACGCGCTGAACGGCGGCCAGGCGATGTTCCTCGTCGTGCTCGCGTCGGTATGGAAGCAGGTGAGCTACAACTTCCTGTTCTTCTACGCAGGGCTGCAGGCGATTCCGCGCTCGCTGATCGAGGCGGCGGCGATCGACGGTGCCGGGCCGGTGCGGCGCTTCTTCCACATCGTGCTGCCGCTGCTGTCGCCGACGAGCTTCTTCCTGCTGGTCGTGAACCTCGTCTACGCGTTCTTCGACACCTTCCCGGTGATCGACGCGGCCACCGCCGGCGGCCCCGCGCAGAGCACGAAGACGCTGATCTACAAGATCTTCACGGAAGGCTTCCAGGGGCTCGACATCGGCAGCTCGGGTGCGCAGTCGGTCGTGCTGATGATCATCGTCGTCGGCCTGACGGTGATCCAGTTCCGCTTCGTCGAACGCAGGGTGCAATACGCATGATCGAAAATCGCAAGGGCTTCGACCTGTTCTGCCACGCGGTGCTGATCGCGGGCGTCGTGCTGATCGTGTTCCCCGTGTACGTCGCGTTCTGCGCGGCGACCATGAACGCGCAGGAAGTGTTCACGATCCCGCTGTCGCTGGTGCCTAGCACGCACCTGCTGGAGAACGTCGCCTATATCTGGGGGCACGGCAGCGGCGGCACGACGGCGCCGTTCGGCCGGCTGCTCGTCAACAGCTTCGTGATGGCGCTCGCGATCGCGGTCGGCAAGATCGCGGTGTCGATCCTGTCCGCGTACGCGATCGTCTACTTCCGCTTCCCGTTCCGCAACACGGCGTTCTGGCTGATCTTCATCACGCTGATGCTGCCGGTCGAGGTGCGGATCTTCCCGACCGTGCAGGTCGTGTCGACGCTCCACATGACGAACACCTACGCGGGGCTCTCGCTGCCGCTGATCGCATCGGCGACCGCGACGTTCCTGTTCCGCCAGTTCTTCATGACGCTGCCCGACGAGCTGATGGACGCCGCGCGCATCGACGGCGCGGGGCCGCTGCGCTTCTTCCGGGACGTCGTGCTGCCGCTGTCGAAGACGAGCATCGCGGCGCTGTTCGTGATCACGTTCATCTACGGCTGGAACCAGTATCTGTGGCCGATCCTGATCACGACGGAGGCGTCGCTGTCGACGGCGGTGGTGGGCATCAAGACGATGATCGCGAGCGGCGACGCCGCGACCGAATGGCAATACGTAATGGCGGCGACGCTGCTGGCGATGATTCCGCCGCTCGTCGTCGTGCTGGCGATGCAGCGCTGGTTCGTGCGCGGCCTCGTCGATTCCGAGAAATAACCACGGACGGCAACCGGGAGAAGGACCAAGTATGGCTGCGCTGAGCTTGAAGGGCGTCAGGAAATCCTACGACGGCAAGCAGCACGTGCTGCATGGCATCGACGTGGAGATCGCCGACGGCGAATTCATCGTGCTGGTCGGCCCGTCGGGCTGCGGCAAGTCGACGCTGCTGCGGATGATCGCGGGGCTCGAGACGGTGACGGACGGCGAGATCGCGATCGGCGAGCGCGTGGTCAACGCGCTGGAGCCGAAGGATCGCGACATCGCGATGGTGTTCCAGAACTACGCGCTGTATCCGCACATGACGGTCGCGCAGAACATGGGCTACGGGCTGAAGATCCGCGGCATCGAGCGCGCGACGATCGACGCGCGGGTGGCTGCCGCCGCGAAGATCCTCGAGCTCGAGCCGCTGCTCGCGCGGCGGCCGCGCGAACTGTCGGGCGGCCAGCGGCAGCGCGTCGCGATGGGGCGCGCGATCGTGCGCGAGCCGTCGGTATTCCTGTTCGACGAGCCGCTGTCGAACCTCGACGCGAAGCTGCGCGTGCAGATGCGGCTCGAGATCCAGCGGCTGCATGCGCGGCTCGCGACCACGAGCGTGTACGTGACGCACGACCAGATCGAGGCGATGACGCTCGCGCAGCGCGTGATCGTGATGAACCGCGGCTATGCGGAGCAGATCGGCGCGCCGGTCGACGTGTACGAGAAGCCGGCGACGGTGTTCGTCGCGGGCTTCATCGGCTCGCCGGCGATGAACCTGATGCACGGCCGACTGTCGGAGGATGGCGCGACGTTTACGGTCGCGGGCGGCGGCCCGGCGCTGCCGGTCGCCGGCGCGCCCGGCATCGGCACCGCGATCGCCACCGGGCGTGACTGGGTGCTCGGCGTGCGGCCGGAGCACATGACGCCGCAGCCGGGCGTCGCGCAGGCGACGCTGCCGGTCGACTCGTGCGAGCTGCTCGGCGCGGACAACCTCGCGCACGGCCGCTGGGGCAACCACGACGTCGCGGTGCGGCTGCCGCACGCGGATCGTCCCGCGCGCGGCACGGCGCTGGGTGCCGCGCTGCCCGCGCACCGGCTGCATTTCTTCGATCCCGAGACCGGCAAGCGGGCCGGCTGACCCTGACGAACCCGTTGCGAGGCGCATGATGACTTCCCGAACCGACTGGCCCTATCCGCGCGTCGTCGCCCATCGCGGCGGCGGCACGCTCGCACCGGAGAACACGCTCGCCGCGTTCGACGAGGGCGCGCGGCGCGGTCACCGGATGGTCGAGTTCGACGCGAAGCTGTCCGCCGACGACGTGACGTTCCTCCTGCACGACGACACGGTCGACCGCACGTCGAACGGCCGCGGCCCGGCGGCGGGCATGCGTTATGCGGCGCTGGCCGCGCTCGACGCCGGTGCCTGGTTCGACGCGCGTTTCGCGGGCGAGCGGATGCCGACGCTCGAGGCGGCGGCGGCGCGCTGCGTCGCGCACGGGCTGGCGGCGAACGTCGAGATCAAGCCGTGCCCGGGCCGCGAGCGCGACACGGGGCAGCGGGTCGCGGCCGATGCGGCCGCGTACTGGCATGGCGCGGCGGTGCCGCCGCTCTTGTCGTCGTTCTCGTTCGAGGCGCTGCAACAGGCGCGCGCGAGTGCACCGGCGCTGCCGCGCGGGATGCTGTACGAGGCGGTACCGGACGACTGGCACGCGCAGGTCGTCGGTGCGCTCGGCTGCGTATCGTTGCACGCAAGCCACAAGGAGCTCGACGAACCGCTCGTGCGCGCGATCAAGGCGGCCGGGCTGCGGATCCTGGTGTACACGGTCAACGACCTCGCCCGGGCGCGCGAACTCGCGCGCTGGGGCGTCGATGCGATCTGCACGGACCGGATCGACCTGATCGCCGCCGATGCGCTGGACGACATCGCGTAGCGACCGGTCCCGCGCGATGCTGGTGGCGGGAAAACCCTGAGGCAAAAAAACGACGCCCCGGCGGGTTTCCGCCGGGGCGTTTTCCATCGTGGAGACGTTACGTCACGAAAAATCGGCTACAAATTGCAGCAGGATTAACCATTCCCCAAATATTCGACTACGCTTAGAAGCGGTAGCCGATGTTCAGGTACGTGACGATCGGATTGAGCGAGATCTTCGCTTTCGACGTTTCGGTCAGGGTGCCGACCGGCGTCCGGCGGGCCGTCGTGAAGGTCGCGGTGACGCTGATCGGGATGTACGAGATCGACAGGCCGCCGAACCAGTGTTTCGTGAAGTTGTACGTGAAGCCGGCGTTGAACACGGGCGCCCACTGGTTGCTGGTCGTCGCGCTGGTCGGGCCGCCGAGCACGCCGTTCTCGAAGCTGCTGTTCGTGATCTTTGCGCCGGTGAACCACGTATATGTCGCGCCGACGCCGACATACGGACGGAACTTCGCGTTGGCGTCGTTGAAGTGGTAGCGCAGCAATACGGCGGGGCTCCACTGGTACGCACGGCCGAGTACGCCGAAGTTTTCGAACCGACCCTTGCCGGTAATGTCGAACTTCGGCGGTATCCCCATCACGAGCTCGGTGGAGATATGGTCGGTGACGAAGTAGCCCGCTGCGAGACCGAGCGTATCGGCGTCGTTGATGCCGGCGCCGGTGTTGGGAATCGATTGGTTGATGGGCGTGCCGCCGACGCCGTAGACGAACAGCGGGTCGCTGCTGTCCTGCGGCGAAAAGTGCAGCCAGCCGGTGCTGACGTAGAAATCACCTGCGGATTGTGCGTGTGCCGTACCGCCCGCGAATGCGAGCGCCACGGCCCCCGTAATGGCCAGTTTTCGTTTCATTGTGTCTCCTCCGATCAAAGGCGTGCTCATTATGACGACTGCGTTTAAAACCAAACAAGCTCGCAAGTTAGAGCTTTCTCCCTAGGATTCGCACGACCGTACGCTTCCGCGCCCCGCCAGGACAGGCATTCTACGCAGGTGCGCATTTTCGGACCTTCGGGTATTTCCTAACGCGTTCAAACGGACATTCAGCATGGCACGGTTAGCACGACTCTACGTTCCCGACCAGCCGCAGCACGTGATACTGCGCGGCCTGGATCAGCAACCCGCGTTTGTCGACGACCAGGACTACGAACTCTTCATCGATTGTCTGAAGGCCGCGGCACGCGATCACCATCTTTCGGTGCATGCCTACGTGCTGCTGCCGCGTCAGGTGCAGCTCCTCGTGACGCCGAGCGACGAGGCGAGCCTGCCGAAGGCGATGCAGGCGGTGGGCCGCCGCTACGTCGCGCATTTCAACCGGCGCTATTCGCGGCGCGGCACCCTGTGGGAAGGCCGCTATCGCGCGACCGTGATCGAAGGCGAGCGCTATTTCCTGCTCGCGAGCCGCGTGGTCGAGATGAGCCCGGTGCGCGCGCAGCTGGTCGCGACGCCCGACGCCTATCGCTGGTCGAGCTACCGGCACCACGTCGGGCTCACCGTCGACAGCCTGATCACCGACCATCCGCTCTACTGGGCGCTCGGCAACACGCCGTTCGACCGTCAGCGCGCGTACAAGGAGCTGTGCGAGCAGCCGCTCGACGAGCGGCAGGCCGATCAGCTCCAGCAGGCGACACTCAAGGGCTGGGTGCTCGGCGGCGAGAACTACCGCGAGTGGGCGGCGCGCACGGCGAACCGCCGCGTGTCGCCGCTGCCGCGCGGACGCCCCAGAAAGGTGCGTGAAAACACGCCGCCGATCCAGCAGTAACGCGGGAAAGGCGGATCACGAGGCGGCGCCGCGGGTGCCGCTTCTTTTTGCACCAAAATGATACGGCCCCAATAAAACAGCACCAGATCCGAGCATCTGTTTAAATGGGGTTCGATCAAGCGGTTTTTGTTGCTATTCCTTTGATTCGTCGCGTATATTCCGAATTCCGGTGGCCCGGGCGAAGCTCGCCCAACCACTGTCGGCCGTGCCGTCTCCCGTCGGGAGCGGGATCGACGGCAACAAAAAAATGGTTCAACGGCCCTCGAGGCCCCTTTACGACGGTGTCCCCATGAACGACCACCAGCAGCCGCTCGCCGCGGTGCCCGCCGCACAAGGTCTGTACGACCCGCAAAACGAACACGACGCCTGCGGCGTCGGCTTCGTCGCTCACATCAAGGGCAAGAAGAGCCACGAGATCATTCAGCAGGGTCTGAAGATCCTCGAGAACCTCGATCACCGCGGTGCGGTCGGTGCCGATCCGCTGATGGGCGACGGCGCCGGCATCCTGATCCAGATTCCGGACGCGTTCTATCGCGAGGAAATGTCGAAGCAGGGCGTGACGCTGCCGCCGGCCGGCGAATATGGGGTCGGCATGATCTTCCTGCCGAAGGAAAATGCATCGCGTCTCGCGTGCGAGCAGGAGCTCGAGCGGACGGTGCGGGCAGAAGGGCAGGTCGTGCTCGGCTGGCGCGACGTGCCGGTCGACCATACGATGCCGATCTCGCCGACGGTCAAGGCGAGCGAGCCGCTGATCCGCCAGATCTTCATCGGCCGCGGCAAGGACATCATGGTGACGGACGCGCTCGAGCGGAAGCTGTACGTGATCCGCAAGACCGCGAGCCACCGCATCCAGGCGCTGAAGCTCAAGCACGGCAAGGAATACTTCGTGCCGTCGATGTCGGCGCGCACGATCGTCTACAAGGGGCTGCTGCTGGCGGGCCAGGTCGGCGTGTACTACCGCGACCTGCAGGACGCGCGCGTCGTGTCGGCGCTCGCGCTCGTGCACCAGCGCTTCTCGACCAACACGTTCCCGGCCTGGGAGCTGGCGCACCCGTACCGGATGATCGCGCACAACGGCGAGATCAACACCGTGAAGGGCAACGTGAACTGGCTGAACGCGCGTACCGGCGCGATCGCGTCGCACGTGCTCGGCGACGACCTGCCGAAGCTGTGGCCGCTGATCTACCCGGGCCAGTCGGACACCGCATCGTTCGACAACTGTCTCGAACTGCTGGTGATGGCCGGCTACCCGCTCGTGCACGCGGTGATGATGATGATCCCGGAAGCCTGGGAACAGCACACGCTGATGGACGAGAACCGCCGCGCGTTCTACGAATACCACGCCGCGATGATGGAGCCGTGGGACGGCCCCGCCGCGATCGCGTTTACCGACGGCCGCCAGATCGGCGCGACGCTCGACCGTAACGGCCTGCGCCCGGCGCGCTACATCGTGACCGACGACGACCTCGTCATCATGGCGTCGGAAGCCGGCACGCTGCAGATCCCCGAATCGAAGATCGTCAAGAAGTGGCGCCTGCAGCCGGGCAAGATGTTCCTGATCGACATGGAACACGGCCGCATCATCGACGACAAGGAGCTCAAGGACAACCTCGCGAACGCGAAGCCGTACAAGAGCTGGATCGACGCCGTGCGCATCAAGCTCGACGAGATCGAGCCGAAGGCCGAGGACGTCGCGGCCGGCCGCACGCAGGGCGCCGCGCTGCTCGACCGCCAGCAGGCGTTCGGCTATACGCAGGAAGACCTGAAGTTCCTGATGGCGCCGATGGCGCAGCAGGGCGAAGAGGCCGTCGGTTCGATGGGCAACGACTCGCCGCTCGCGGTGATGTCGAACAAGAACAAGACGCTCTATCACTACTTCAAGCAGCTGTTCGCGCAGGTCACGAACCCGCCGATCGACCCGATCCGCGAGAACATGGTGATGTCGCTCGTGTCGTTCATCGGCCCGAAGCCGAACCTGCTCGACACGAACAACATCAACCCGCCGATGCGTCTCGAAGTGTCGCAGCCGGTGCTCGACTTCAAGGACATCGCGAAGATCCGCGCGATCGACCAGTACACGGGCGGCAAGTTCAGCGCGTACGAACTGAACATCTGCTACCCGGTCGCGTGGGGCAAGGAAGGCATCGAGGCGCGCCTCGCGTCGCTGTGCGCGGAAGCCGTCGACGCGGTCAAGTCGGGCTACAACATGCTGATCGTGTCGGACCGCAAGACGGACGCCGAGCACGTCGCGATTCCGGCGCTGCTCGCCACGTCGGCGATCCACTCGCACCTCGTCCAGCAAGGGCTGCGCACGAGCACGGGCCTCGTCGTCGAGACGGGCTCCGCACGCGAGACGCACCACTTCGCGCTGCTCGCGGGCTACGGCGCGGAAGCCGTGCACCCGTACCTCGCGATGGAAACGCTCGCGAAGATGGCCGAAGGCCTGTCTGGCGACCTGTCGCCGGAGAAGGCCGTCTACAACTTCACGAAGGCGGTCGGCAAGGGCCTGCAGAAGGTGATGTCGAAGATGGGCATCTCGACGTACATGTCGTACACGGGCGCGCAGATCTTCGAAGCGCTCGGCCTGTCGAGCGACCTCGTCGAGAAGTACTTCAAGGGCACGGCCTCGAAGGTCGGCGGTATCGGCCTGTTCGAAGTCGCGGAAGAAGCGATCCGCCTGCACCGCGATGCGTTCGGCGACAACCCGGTCCTGCGCGACATGCTCGACGCGGGCGGCGAGTACGCGTATCGCGTGCGCGGCGAAGACCACATGTGGACGCCGGACTCGATCGCGAAGCTCCAGCACGCGACGCGCAGCAACTCGTACCAGACGTACAAGGAATACGCGCACCTGATCAACGACCAGACCAAGCGTCACATGACGTTCCGCGGCCTGTTCGAGTTCAAGGTCGAGCCGACCAAGGCGATCCCGATCGAAAACGTCGAACCGGCGAAGGACATCGTGAAGCGCTTCGCGACGGGCGCGATGTCGCTCGGTTCGATCAGCACGGAAGCGCACGCGACGCTCGCGATCGCGATGAACCGGATCGGCGGCAAGTCGAACACCGGCGAAGGCGGCGAGGACGAGAAGCGCTACCGCAACGAACTGCGCGGTATTCCGATCAAGTCGGGCGAGACGCTGAAGTCGGTGATCGGCGACGAGATCGTCAGCGACATTCCGCTGAAGGACGGCGATTCGCTGCGCTCGAAGATCAAGCAGGTCGCGTCGGGCCGCTTCGGCGTCACTGCCGAGTACCTGGCATCGGCCGACCAGATCCAGATCAAGATGGCGCAGGGCGCGAAGCCGGGCGAAGGCGGCCAGCTGCCGGGCCACAAGGTGTCCGAATACATCGGCAAGCTGCGTTACTCGGTGCCGGGCGTCGGCCTGATCTCGCCGCCGCCGCACCACGACATCTACTCGATCGAGGATCTGGCGCAGCTGATCCACGACCTGAAGAACGTGAACCCGAGCTCGAGCATCTCGGTGAAGCTGGTGTCGGAAGTCGGCGTCGGCACGGTCGCGGCCGGTGTCGCGAAGGCGAAGGCCGACCACGTCGTGATCGCCGGCCATGACGGCGGCACGGGCGCGTCGCCGCTGTCGTCGGTCAAGCATGCGGGCACGCCGTGGGAACTCGGCCTCGCCGAAACGCAGCAGACGCTGGTGCTGAACCGCCTGCGCGGCCGCATCCGCGTGCAGGCCGACGGCCAGATGAAGACGGGCCGCGACGTCGTGATCGGCGCACTGCTCGGCGCGGACGAATTCGGCTTCGCGACGGCACCGCTCGTCGTCGAAGGCTGCATCATGATGCGCAAGTGCCACCTGAACACGTGCCCGGTCGGCGTCGCGACGCAGGATCCGGTGCTGCGTGCGAAGTTCAAGGGCCAGCCCGAGCACGTCGTGAACTACTTCTTCTTCGTCGCCGAGGAAGTGCGCGAGATCATGGCGCAGCTCGGCGTCGCGAAGTTCGACGACCTGATCGGCCGTGCCGACCTGCTTGATACGCGCAAGGGCATCGAGCACTGGAAGGCGAAGGGCCTCGACTTCTCGCGCGTGTTCTACCAGCCGGAAGAGTGCGAGGACGTCGCGCCGCGTCACGTCGACGTGCAGGATCACGGCCTCGAGCGCGCGCTCGACCACGTGCTGATCGAGAAGGCGAAGGCCGCGATCGAGAACGGCGAGCATGTGTCGTTCATCCAGCCGGTGCGCAACGTGAACCGGACGGTCGGCGCGATGCTGTCGGGCGTGATCGCGAAGAAGCACGGCCACGAAGGCCTGGCCGACGACGCGGTGCACATCCAGCTGAAGGGCACGGCCGGCCAGAGCTTCGGCGCGTTCCTCGCGAAGGGCGTGACGCTCGACCTCGTCGGCGACGGCAACGACTACGTCGGCAAGGGCCTGTCGGGCGGCCGGATCATCATCCGTCCGACCAACGACTTCCGCGGCAAGTCCGAGGAAAACATCATCTGCGGCAACACGGTGATGTACGGCGCGATCGAAGGCGAATCGTTCTTCCGCGGCGTCGCGGGCGAACGCTTCTGCGTGCGTAACTCGGGCGCGACGGCGGTCGTCGAAGGCACGGGCGACCACGGTTGCGAATACATGACGGGCGGCACGGTCGTCGTGCTCGGCGAAACCGGGCGCAACTTCGCGGCCGGCATGTCGGGCGGTCTCGCGTACATCTACGATCCCGAAGGCACGTTCGCGGCGAAGTGCAACAAGTCGATGGTCGCGCTCGAGCCGGTGCTGCAGCAGGCCGAGCAGGAGCGCACGGTCGACCGCGCGCTCTGGCATGCGGGCACGACGGACGAAGCGCTGCTCAAGGGGCTCGTCGAGCGTCATTTCCAGTTCACGGGTTCGCCGCGCGCGAAGTCGCTGCTGGAAAACTGGGACGCGGCGCGCCGCCAGTTCGTGAAGGTGTTCCCGCACGAATACAAGCGCGCGCTGGGCGAGATCGGTGCGAAGAAGGCGGCGAAGGAAGTGCTGGCCGCCTGAGCGACGAACGACATAGCGAATGCCGCGCGCGCCTGACGGCCGCGCGCGGCTCCCCCACCCGATACACCGAACAGAAGAGCACCTTATGGGCAAGGCAACCGGTTTTCTGGAGTTCGAACGCCGCCACGAGGCGTACGAAGCACCGCTCACGCGCGTGAAGCACTACAAGGAATTCGTCGCGGCGCTGACCGACGCGGACGCGAAGGTCCAGGGCGCACGCTGCATGGACTGTGGCATCCCGTTCTGCAACAACGGCTGCCCGGTCAACAACATCATTCCGGACTTCAACGATCTCGTTTACCGCCAGGACTGGCAGCAGGCGATCGAAGTCCTGCATTCGACAAACAACTTCCCCGAGTTCACGGGCCGCATCTGCCCGGCGCCGTGCGAGGCAGCCTGCACGCTCGGGATCAACAACGATCCGGTCGGCATCAAGTCGATCGAGCACGCGATCATCGACAAGGCCTGGGCGGAAGGCTGGGTGAAGCCGCTGCCGGCCGAACACAAGACCGGCAAGAAAGTCGCGGTCGTCGGTTCTGGCCCCGCGGGCCTCGCCGCTGCGCAGCAGCTCGCGCGTGCCGGCCACGACGTGACGGTGTTCGAGAAGAACGATCGCGTCGGCGGCCTGCTGCGTTACGGGATCCCCGACTTCAAGCTCGAGAAGTGGCTGATCGATCGCCGCATGCGCCAGATGGAAGCAGAAGGCGTGACGTTCCGCACCAGCGTGTTCATCGGCAAGGATCCGCTGCCCGAGTCGATCGGCAGCCTCGCGAAGGAAACCATTTCGCCGGACACGCTGAAGGAGGAATTCGACGCGGTCGTGATCGCGGGCGGTTCGGAAACGCCGCGCGACCTGCCGGTGCCGGGCCGCGAACTCGCGGGCGTGCATTTCGCGATGGACTTCCTGCCGCAGCAGAACCGCGTGAACGCGGGCGACAAGCTCGCCGACCAGCTGCTCGCGAAGGGCAAGCACGTGATCGTGATCGGCGGCGGCGATACGGGTTCGGACTGCGTCGGCACGTCGAACCGTCACGGCGCGAAGCAGGTCACGCAGTTCGAGCTGCTGCCGCAGCCGCCGGAAGAGGAAAACAAGCCGCTCGTGTGGCCGTACTGGCCGATCAAGCTGCGCACGTCGTCGTCGCACGAGGAAGGCTGCGAGCGTGACTGGGCGGTCGCGACCAAGCGTCTCGAAGGCAAGAACGGCAAGGTCGAGAAGCTGATCGCGGTGCGCGTCGAGTGGAAGGACGGCAAGATGCAGGAGGTGCCGGGCTCCGAGTTCGAGATGAAGGCCGACCTGGTGCTGCTCGCGATGGGCTTCACGCAGCCGGCAGCCACCGTGCTCGAGGCGTTCGGCGTCGCGAAGGACGCACGCGGCAACGCGCGTGCGGCGACCGAAGGCGATCGTTCGTACTACACGTCGGTCGACAAGGTGTTCGCGGCAGGCGACATGCGCCGTGGCCAGTCGCTCGTCGTGTGGGCGATCCGCGAAGGCCGGCAATGCGCGCGGTCGGTCGATGCGTACCTGATGGGGCATTCGGAACTGCCGCGGTAAGCGTTGTAGCGTGTTGAAGTAACGGCCGGGCGTCTATCAGGACGCCCGGTTTTATTTTTGATGGACGTTAAGGGCAGTCGATCGTCGGATCTTGGCAGGCTTGGGCGCGTTTGCGCCTAGTAGTCGGTGAGCCGAATGCGATCTACACGCGATCGATACCGGCACGCATCAAGCCACCAAACGACACTCGTGAATGACTTGCGGTGGGTGTAATCTGGCATTCCAAATGGGCCTTCGTGCCCCGAGCCGCGGCATTACCTGGACGGCCCGGGTGGGTCAGGGAGCCGCTGGATCGTTCCAAAGCCGGAGACGCGCCCGCTGCAATCGATTGTCGTGACATAGTCTCCTTCGCGCGCGCTCAGATCGAATCCCCACCAGCCAAGGGTGCCATCGTGGTATCGGGGAGTCCCGGTGAAGCTGACGTCGGTCAAACTGATTCCCTGTTCTTTGGCGAACGCGAGAATCTTGGCTTCAAGCTCTGCCGCTGGCGCGTCGGGACAACTACCTTCGTCTATTTCATATCTGGCAAACATGAGGATGACAAATAGCAGTAAGACGAGCACGGTTGTTGTTGCGACAAGCCAAAGCATCGACCGCACGGTGTAGCGTAGGATTCTCGACGTCACGATCTCATCCAGATTCGTTTTAGTTAATCAGTCGCCACGGATGTTTGTGCGTCCGGGGCGGGGATATGGCTTGTCAGCGGCCAGGGCGCATTAATCCTCCGAACGATGGTCGATGAACTGCTTGGGGTGGGGGCTCTTGGATATTTCGTATGGGCCGTTGACCGGAAAAGGAAACGTTCTTTTCGCCAGTGAAGACGATATCGTAGTCGGTATGCCCTAGCGCATTCCCTAGTGTTCGAAGAAATGTGGTCGCCCATTCCTGTAGAAAATCTCGATTCGAGCGATCTGCGTCAAATCTGTCGGGGTTGAGTGTATAGGAGCCAACGAATTGATAGGTGTTGTCAGAATTTAGTGTTAATGTTCCTCGGGCATGTCCGGAAATTCGCCCGAGGGTTGAGGCAGACCACAAGTCTTTTTTTCCATGGGAAAAGATGTTCGTGCTGAAGGGAATGACGAGTGCGTGTGCTCCGGGGCCGTATGTCGGGTTTTCAACAATTTTGGTGATTTGTTCGAAGTCTGATATCCCCATTTTTAAATTGAGGGATTCGATGTTCATAGATCGACGCTGGCCGTTTCCGTATACCCAGTGACTGATTGCTCCAATAAACATGAGCGGATTTCCATAGAACTCGAATTCCGATATTGGAGGGATTCCTTGCAATTGACCTGCGTAGATGCCAAATAGCGTTGAGATATCTGCGTAGTGGCCCGTGGAAAAATCGAGACCGTATGGTTTGGCTCCGGGTAAGTATTTGTAGCCTCCTCTTGCGAGCCAGGGGGTAAATCCGCCGACTAGAGCAAGCTGGCTTCCCCAAAAGGCTGCGTCATTTTTTCCGAATACCTGAAGGTGCTTGAGAAACATCTCCGTTGCGCGAACCATGTTGCCCGTGTTCGCAAAAAGGAGCATGTAGTTCGACGCGCAATGTTGATTGAAGCAGATGGATGGTGCTGGTATTCCCGCCCCGACATTTGCGCCAGGTATTTCGTTCGCATTGGTGTTGAAATCACCAAAGTTGAAATCAGGCGGTCGTGGTGCGGTAACCGAAATCGGTGGCAGGACATTTGATTGCGCCGCGCTCGTTGTATGTTTCAGCAAGGTTCCGAGCGGTAGCGCGGTCGAAGCAATCAGGAAGCGGCGCCTGTTCTGGTGTTGCCGTTTGTTGTCGCCATTCATGACATTTTCAGATGCCAGCGTGTCGTGCTTGAGCATTTCACACCCCGTTTGGTTGTCTTTCGGTAATTGATTCGCATAGCGAAAGACATAGCGTTTGTCTTTTTGGGTTGTTCTGCAAGGATTTTGTATGGTGCTCATCCGCTCGCCAGCCTCGGGCGGTGCTCCCCGTATGTGCCGAGTGCGGCGCGCGGTAACGTCCAACTGAAGCGATTCCGCGAGACGTGTCCTCCCCGATGGACGGTTCGGACAACGTTTCCAAACGTCAAAGTCCATTGAGCCGAGCCTGGTGTTGCGCGCGGCGAGTCGCATAATCTGGATGCGTTGACAGCCCGGCTGGCATCGCGTCACGATTCTTTCATTTTGTAATATTTCTCGGGGATTGTCATATCATGTCGTCCTTTCGGCGCGCCACGCGCAGCCGACCATGATTGACCCCATTTGAAAGGACTCTGGATGGAAGCACTCGTGCATGGGCTGATCGACGCCGTCAACGGCGTGCTGTGGAACTACGTGCTGATCGTGCTGCTGCTCGGCGCCGGCGCGTGGTTCACGTTGCGGTTCCGGATGATCCAGCTGAAGGCGCTGTTCCTCAGCATGAAACTGGTCGGCAGCAAGGGCGAGCCGGGCAGCATCTCGTCGTTCCAGGCGTTCGCGACCGGGCTCGCGAGCCGCGTGGGCACCGGCAACATCGCCGGTGTCGCGGTCGCGCTGACGGTCGGCGGGCCGGGCGCGATCTTCTGGATGTGGATGACGGCGCTTGTCGGGATGTCGTCGGCGTTCGTCGAGGCGACGCTCGCACAGATCTTCAAGGTGTCGCATCCGGACGGCAGCTATCGCGGCGGCCCCGCGTACTACATCCAGACGGGCCTGCGCTCGCGCGGCTTCGGCGTGCTGTTCTCGCTGTCGCTGATCCTCGCGTTCGGTTTCGTGTTCAACGCGGTGCAGGCCAATGCGATCGCCGACGCGTTCCATACGTCGTTCGGCTGGAGCCGCGAGACGGTCGGCCTCGGCCTCGTGCTGCTCACCGCGCCGCTCATCTTCGGCGGGATTCGCCGCATCGCGTCGGTCGCGCAGGTGATCGTGCCGGTGATGGCGATCGGCTACCTCGCGCTGGCGATCTACGCGGTCGCGACCCACATCGCGATGGTGCCGGCCGTGATCGCGCTGATCGTGAAGAGCGCGTTCGGGCTCGAGCAGGCGACGGGCGGCCTGACCGGCTATGCGGTCAGCCAGGCGGTCGCGATGGGCGTGAAGCGCGGGCTGTTCTCGAACGAGGCCGGCATGGGCAGCGCGCCGAACGCGGCCGCGACCGCGAGCGTGCGGCATCCGGTCGTGCAGGGGCTGATCCAGATGCTCGGCGTGTTCGTCGACACGATCGTGATCTGCAGCGCGACCGCGTTCGTGATCCTGCTGTCGGGCCAGTACGAACTCGGCACCGGCATGGAAGGCGCGGCGCTCACGCAGCGCGCGATCGCGAGCCACGTCGGCGGCTGGGGCGGCACCTACATGGCCGTCGCGATCTTCTTCTTCGCGTACTCGTCGGTGATCGGCAATTACGCATACGCGGAAGGCAACGTCGATTTCATCGCGAAGCGGCGCGGCGTGCTGCCGCTGTTCCGCATCGCGGTGCTCGGGATGGTGATGTTCGGCAGCGTCGGGCAACTGCCGCTCGTGTGGGCGATGGCCGATACGAGCATGGGGCTGATGGCGATCATCAACCTGGTTGCGATCCTCGCGCTCGGCAAGTATGCGCATGCCGCGTGGCGCGACTATCGCCGCCAGCGCGCGCAGGGCATTGCCGATCCGGTGTTCACGCGCAACACGATTCCCGAGCTCGCGCGCGTGCTGCCGGCCGACGTGTGGGGCGAGCACGGCCCGCTGCCGCAGCGTCCGGTGTCGGCCGATGCGGTGGCCGAAGCGCGCGTGGCGGTGCGCGAGTCGTGAACGGCGACCGGCTTCGTGCGTTCGTCGCGCTGATGCCCGACACGGCATCGCGCGACGCGCTGCGTGCGCTGCCGGTCACCCGCGGCGCGCGGCGCACGTTGCCCGCGCAACTGCACGTGACGCTCGCGTTCATCGGCGCGATCGAACGCGCGCGTTGCGACGCGCTGGCCGCGCGCCTGCCGGCGCTCGCGGCCGCGCATGCATTGCCGTTGCAGCCGGTCGAGCGGATCGCGTGGTGGCCGAGCCTGCCGCGCGCGAGGCTGATCGTCGCGGAACTCGCGCCCGATCCCGCCTGTGCTGCGCTTAGTGCCGAGTTGTCCTCGCTGCTGCGCGAACTGGGCGTGCCGGCCGACCGCCGGCCGTTCCGGCCGCACGTCACGCTCGCGCGGCTGCCGCGCGACGCGGACGGGCAGCCTGCGCACGGCGGCGCGACCGGGCGGCCGGTTGCGCTGCGTTTCGTCGCGCTGACGCTATTTGAAAGCCGATTGTCGCACGACGGCGTGTCGCATGTGCCGATCGTGTCGGTGCCGATCGTGTCGGCGTAGCGGGAAGGCGGGAAGGACGCGGAAGAGAAGGCCGGCGCGGCATGCGCCGGCCTTCTGTTGAGCGGTTACGCGGCGACCTTGTCGCTGTCGTTCACGCGTTCGACGTTGATCGTGCCGACGTGGAACGCGGCCAGCGACTCGCGGTGCGCGATGCTGACGATCGCGGCCTTCGGCAGCCGTTCGGCGAACAGGTGATAGAGCCGCGCTTCGTTGTCGGCGTCGAGCGCGCTCGTCGCTTCGTCGAGGAACAGGAAGTCCGGCTTGTGCAGCAGCACGCGCGCGCCGGCGAGACGCTGCTGTTCGCCCGGCGACAGCACGCGCGTCCAGTGGCCGGTCTCGCCGAGGCGCTCGACGTAGTCTTCGAGGCGGCACGCGCGCAGCGCGTCGCGGCACGCGTCGTCGGTGAACGTGTCGGGCGCGGCCGGATACGTGAGCGCTGCTTTCAGCGTGCCGATCGGCAGGTAACTTGTCTGCGGCACGAACATCATCCGCGCGCCGACCGGCGCGTCGATCGCGCCGTCGCCGAACGGCCAGAGGCCCGCGAGCGCGCGCATGAACGTGCTCTTGCCGGAACCCGACTTGCCGATCACGAGCCAGCGCGAGCCGGGTTCGATCGTCACGTTGCCGATGTTCGCGAGCGCGTTGCCGTTCGGCAGCGCGAGCTTCAGCGACGACGTCGACAGCTTCGCGGCATCGACGTAGTGCAGGTTGATGCCGCCGTGCTCGGTCGCGGGCGACAGGCTTTCCTTCAGGTGCGACGTGCCCATCACGCGCTTGAATTCACGCAAACGGTTGACGGTGGCGCGCCATTCGACGAGGGTCGAGTAACTGTTGATGAACCACGAGAACGAATCGCTGACGGTGCCGAACGCGGACGAGATCTGCATCAGCACGCCGAACGAGAACGCGCCGGCGAAATAGCGCGGCGCAGCGACGACGAGCGGGAAGATGATCGCGATCTGCCCGTAGAAGCTCAGCACGAACGTGAGGCGCTTCGTGTACTTCATCACGCGCCACCAGTTGTCGCGAATGCGCGTGAACAGGCTCTGCGCGTTGGCGGTCTCGGTTTTCTCGCCGTCGTAGAACGCGATCTGCTCGGCGTTCTCGCGCACGCGGATCAGCCCGAAGCGGAAGTCGGCCTCGACGCGCTGCTGCTGGTAGTTGATCGACACGAGCGGGTGACCGACCTTCTGGATGATCAGCGAGCCGACCACCGCGTACAGCGCGGCCGCCCACACCATGTAGCCGGGGATCGTGATCGGCGTCGCGCCGAGCGAGAGCGTCAGCGCGCCGGCAAGCGACCACAGGATCGTGATGAACGACACGAGCGTGACGACCGTCGACAGCAGGTCGAGCGACAGCGCGAGCGTCGTCGTCGCGAACGACTGGAGGTCGTCGGTGATCCGCTGGTCGGGGTTGTCGGCGAGGCGGTCGCGTTCGATCCGGTAGAACGCGCGATCGCCGAGCCATTGGCCGAGAAACCGGTCGGTCAGCCACTGGCGCCAGCGGAACCCGAGCATCTGGCGCAGGTAGCGGCCGTACACCGCAAGGATGATGAAGCCGAACGCGAGCGCGGAGAACTGCATCAGCAGGTTCGGGAAGTCGTGGACGTCCTTCGACTGCAGCGCGTTGTAGAACTGCGCGTTCCACTTGTTCAGCTTGACGTTGATCCAGACCACGCAGAGGTTGATCGCGATGATCGTGACCAGCAGCCCCCACGCGACTTTCCATTCGGACGACACCCAGTAGGGCTTGATGAGGCTCCATGCGGATACCGGGCGCTCGTCCTGCGGCGCGTCGGAGGCGGAGCGGACGGGATCGATCGATTGGGTCATGTGCTTCCTGATGAGTAGCCGGCGCGCGGGCCGGGCGGGGCCGGACGCGCGCCGCGATACGGCATGCCGGGACGAGGTGCCGACTGACGGCGGGCGTCCGGATGGTGGCCCGCGCGTCTTAAACGGCACTTAAGGCCGGCGGTGACGCGGCAACCGGCCGCTCGCGCGGCCGGCCTGCGGGCATTGTGCCAGAGCGGCGCGGCGCGACGGCGAATTTGCCGCAAGGGGACAGTTTGCGGCGCTTTCCGCTTTTATGGTCTAATGGCCGACGACGAAACAGGGGTGCTTCGAGCGCGGCCGACGGACAGTTCCGGGCAACGCGGCGAGGCTGAGAAAGACCCTTCGCACCCGATCCGGGTAATACCGGCGAGGGAAGTTTCTGATCCCGCCGGGCCGCGCTGGCCGCCATCCCACATGGTCAGCGCCCGAGTCCCGCCCGGCCGGCCTTTGCTGCCGGTTTCGTCCTTTTGGGTACGCGCGTCGCGCGTTACGGAAGGAATGATGACCGCTCAATCTTCAGTCTTTTGCGCTGTTCCCGATCCGCTGTCGCGTGCGTCTGCACGGGACCGTGTGCGCGCGTCGACGTCCGTCGCATGCGCCCGCCTGGTTCGCGGGGAGGGGGCGCGATGAACCTCCATGCTTCCCGGCCGGATTTCGCGGTACTCGGCGGCGGCCTCGTCGGCCGCCTGATCGCGTGGCGGCTCGCGGGCGACGGGCATCGCGTCGCGCTGTACGAACGCGGCGGCCCGGACGGCGAGCAGTCGGCCGCGTGGGTCGCGGCCGCGATGCTCGCGCCGCTCGCCGAGGCGGCGAGTGCAGAGCTGCTGATAACCGAGCTCGGCGCCGCATCGCTCGCGCGCTGGCCGCAATGGCTCGCGGAACTGCCCGAACCGGTGTTCTTCCAGCAGCACGGCACGCTCGTCGTCTGGCATCACGCGGATCGTGCCGAGGCGCCGTTGTTCGAGCGGCGCGTGCGCGCGAACGCGCCGGCCGAGCTGTTCGACGGCGGCTTCGTCGCGCTGGCCGGTGCGCAGGTCGATGCGGCCGAGCCCGCGCTCGCGGGCCGCTTCGCGCGCGGCCTGATGCTGCCGCGCGAAGGGCAGCTCGACAACCGGCAGGCGCTGCGCGCGCTCGCGGCGGGCCTCGCGCAACGCGGCGTCGAGCTGCACTGGCACGCGACGATCGACGACGCGAACCGGCCCGACGCGCATTTCACGATCGATTGCCGCGGGCTCGGCGCGAAATCCGCGCTGCCCGCGCTGCGCGGCATCCGCGGCGAGGTCGCGCGCGTGCATGCGCCCGGCATCGGGCTCACGCGGCCCGTGCGGCTGCTGCATCCGCGCTATCCGCTGTACATCGCGCCGAAACAGGACGACCTGTACGTGATCGGCGCAACCGAGGTGGAGGGCGAGGACATGTCGCCCGTCAGCGTGCGCTCGGCGCTCGAACTGCTGAGCGCGGCGTTCTCCGTGCATCCGGCATTCGGCGAGGCGCGCATCCTCGAACTCAACGCGCAGTGCCGCCCGACGCTGCCCGACCATCGCCCGGCGGTGATCTGGGACGGCGCGACGACGCTCGCCGTCAACGGCCTGTACCGGCACGGCTTCATGATCGCGCCGGAAGTCGCGCATGCGGCGGTCGCGTTCGCGCACGCCGCGCTCGGCGGCACGTTCGCCGATGCCGACGCGTTCGCCGCGTGGCGCGATGCCGCGCGCTGGCCGACGCTCCTTCATCACCGCGACGACGCGCGCCAGCCGGCCTGATGCGCGCCGCCGACCGAATTCGATCAAGCCTCATGGATATCCAGATCAACCAACAGACGCTGACGCTGCCCGACGGCGCGACAGTGGCCGACGCGCTCGCCGCGTACGGCGCGCGTCCGCCGTACGCGGTCGCGCTGAACGGCAATTTCGTCGCGCGCACGCAGCATGCGGCGCGCGCGCTCGCGACGGGCGACAAGCTCGACGTGGTGCACCCCGTCGCGGGCGGCTGAGCGCCGCCGGTTCGCCCCCGCTCTTCCAGGAAAACGACATGACGTCCCTCACTTCCGCCGACGCGCTGACGCTGTATGGCGAAACCTTCGCAAGCCGCGTGCTGCTCGGCACGTCGCGCTATCCGTCGCTGCAGTCGCTGTCCGACTCGATCGCCGCGTCGCGCCCCGGGATGGTGACGGTCGCGCTGCGCCGTCAGATGACCGGCGGCACGGCCGAGGCCGGTTTCTTCGACCTGCTCAAGCGTCACGCGGTGCCGTTGCTGCCGAACACGGCCGGCTGCCAGACCGTCGCCGAGGCGGTGACGACCGCGCACATGGCGCGCGAGGTGTTCGACACCGACTGGATCAAGCTCGAGCTGATCGGCGACGACTACACGCTGCAGCCCGACCCGGTCGGGCTGATCGAGGCGGCCGCGCAACTGGTCAAGGACGGCTTCAAGGTGCTGCCTTACTGCACCGAGGATCTCGTGATCGGCCGGCGCCTGCTCGACGTCGGTTGCGAGGCGCTGATGCCGTGGGGCGCGCCGATCGGCACCGGCAAGGGCGTCGTGAACCCGTACGGGCTGCGCGTGTTGCGCGAGCGGCTGCCGGACGTGCCGCTGATCGTCGACGCGGGGCTCGGGGTGCCGTCGCACGCGTGCCAGGTGATGGAGTGGGGTTTCGACGGGGTGCTGCTGAACACGGCCGTGTCGCAGGCCACGCACCCGGAGATCATGGCGCGCGCGTTCGCGCAGGGCGTCGAGGCCGGCCGTGCGGCCTACCTCGCCGGGCCGATGGATGCGCGCGAGACCGCGCATGCGAGCACGCCGGTCGTCGGGATGCCGTTCTGGCACCAGGACGGGGGCGGCGCATGAGCGCGCGCTTCGCCGATGCCTTCTGGCCGCCGGCCGACGAGCTGGCCGAAGCGGCCGAGCGGATTCGCGCGCGCCTCGGCGACTGGCCGGCCGGCACGACGCCGTGGCGGCTCTGCGTCGTGGCGCCCGACGTGCCGGCCGACGGCGACGTGCTGATCGTGTCGGCCGGCGACCGTGCCGCGCAGGCGCGCGCGTCGGCTGCATCGCGCCCCGCATCGCCGGACGCGGTCGCGATCGAGTTCGACGAGCGCGGCGCCGTGCTGCATGCCGCGGGCGTGCGCCACGCGCTGGAAGCCGCGCATCCGCTCGCCGACGACTGGATCGCGGCGCTCGCCGCGTTCCTCGACTGCGGTTTCGCGCCGATCGACGCGCTGGTGCTCGCGCTGGCGTGGCGCGACGGCGACGAAACGCGCGATGCCGATGCGTGGCCGGTCGACGCGGCACGGTTTCCGCGTGTCGCCGGCCTGGCCGCCGCACCGGAGCCGGCATTCCCGCCGTGCCCCGCGCAACTGGGCCTGTATCCGGTCGTCCCGGATGCCGAATGGGTCGAGCGCGTGCTGGATTGCGGCGCGCGGACCGTGCAGCTGCGCGTGAAAGGCGCGGAGCCGGACGCATTGCGCCGTGAAATCGCGCGCGCGGTCGCGGCAGGGCGCCGCTATCCCGATGCGCGTGTGTTCATCAACGATCACTGGCAGATCGCAGTAGAAGAGGGTGCGTACGGCGTACATCTGGGCCAGGAGGATCTGGAAACGGCCGATCTGGCCGCGATCGCGCGCGCCGGCCTGCGGCTCGGGTTGTCGAGCCACGGTTATTACGAGATGTTGCGGGCCTTGCACGAGCGCCCGAGCTATCTGGCGCTCGGTCCCGTGTACGCGACCGCGACCAAGGCAGTCGCGGCGCCGCCGCAGGGCCTGGCGAGGATCGCCCGCTATGCGCGCTTCGCGGGGGCGCGGGCGCCGCTCGTCGCGATCGGCGGCGTGGGGCTCGACGCGTTGCCGGACGTGCTGGCGACGGGCGTCGGCAGCGTCGCGGTGGTCAGCGCGATCACGGGCGCCAACGATTATCGGGCGGCTATTGTTGCATTGCAGCAATGCTTTGCCCGACAATTTGACAATCATTGACCGCAGGGCCCGGAACGGCGTCACGACATCATTCCAATGCAGGCCCTATAATTCGGCGTTCTGCGTAAAAGGACTGTCAGCTCCGTGAGCCCCACTCCTACCGAGACCCTGCTGGAACTTCGCGACGTCGACTTTGGCTACGGCGACCGCCTCGTCCTGTCGAACCTGAACATGCGCTTCGGGCGCGGCCAGGTCGTCGCCGTCATGGGCGGGTCGGGTTGCGGCAAGACGACCGTGCTGCGCCTGATCGGCGGGCTGGTGCGCGCACGCCGCGGCCAGGTGCTGTTCGACGGCGCCGACGTCGGCGCGCAGACGCGCGACGGCCTGTACGCGCTGCGCCGCAAGATGGGCATGCTGTTCCAGTTCGGCGCGCTGTTTACCGACATGTCCGTGTTCGAGAACGTCGCGTTCGCGCTGCGCGAACACACCGACCTGCCCGACGACCTGATCCGCGATCTGGTGCTGATGAAGCTCAACGCGGTCGGCCTGCGCGGCGCGCGCGACCTGATGCCGTCCGAGGTGTCGGGCGGGATGGCGCGCCGCATCGCGCTCGCGCGCGCGATCGCGCTCGACCCGCAGCTCATCATGTACGACGAACCGTTCGCGGGCCTCGATCCGATCTCGCTCGGCATCACCGCGAACCTGATCCGCACGCTGAACGAGGCGCTCGGCGCGACGTCGATCCTCGTCACGCACGACGTGCCGGAATCGTTCGCGATCGCCGACTACGTGTATTTTCTGGCCAACGGCGGCGTGCTCGCGCAGGGTACGCCCGACGAGCTGCGCGCATCGACCGACCCGAGCGTGCGCCAGTTCATCGACGGCGCGCCGGACGGCCCGTTCAAATTTCATTACACGAGCCCGCCGCTGGCAGCGGATTTCGGGCTCGGCGGAGGGCGCGCATGATCAGCGCGATCGGACGTTACGTCATCGGCGGCCTCGAGCGCGCGGGCTACGGCACGCGGCTGTTCGTGCGCCTCGTGCTGGAGTTCTTCCCGCTGTTGCGCCGGCCGCGGCTGGTCACGAAGCAGATCCACTTCCTCGGCAACTATTCGTTCGTGATCATCGCCGTGTCGGGCCTGTTCGTCGGCTTCGTGCTCGGCCTGCAGGGCTACTACACGCTGAATCGCTACGGGTCCGAGCAGGCGCTCGGCCTGCTGGTCGCGCTGTCGCTCGTGCGCGAGCTCGGCCCGGTCGTGACCGCGCTGCTGTTCGCGGGCCGCGCCGGCACGTCGCTGACGGCCGAGATCGGCCTGATGAAGGCCGGCGAGCAGCTCACCGCGCTCGAGATGATGGCCGTCGACCCGGTCAAGACGGTGATCGCGCCGCGCCTGTGGGCCGGCATCATCGCGATGCCGCTGCTCGCCGCGATCTTCAACGCGGTCGGCGTGCTCGGCGGCTATTTCGTCGGGGTCGTGCTGATCGGCGTCGATCCGGGCGCGTTCTGGTCGCAGATGCAGGGCGGGGTCCAGGTATGGGCCGACGTCGGCAACGGCGTGATCAAGAGCATCGTGTTCGGGTTCGCCGTGACCTTCATTGCGCTGTTTCAAGGGTATGAAGCGAAGCCCACGCCCGAGGGCGTGTCGCGCGCGACGACCAAGACGGTCGTGTTCGCGTCGCTCGCCGTACTCGGCCTCGATTTCCTGCTGACCGCGCTGATGTTCAGCTAAGCCTCAGCCAAGCCAAATTTTGGGATGACGATGAAAAAGACTGCTCTCGACTTCTGGGTCGGCCTGTTCGTGGTGGTGGGCTTCCTTGCGGTGCTGTTCCTGGCGCTCAAGGTCGGCAACATGAGCTCGCTTTCGTTTCAGCCGACCTACTCGGTGCGGATGAAATTCGACAACATCGGCGGGCTGAAGGCGCGCGCGGCCGTGAAGAGCGCGGGTGTCGTGGTCGGTCGCGTGAAGGCGATCGGCTTCGATCCCAACACCTACCAGGCGCTGGTGACAATCGATATCGACGGCCAGTATCCGTTCCCGAAGGATTCGTCCGCGAAGATCCTGACGTCGGGCCTGCTCGGCGAGCAGTACATCGGCCTCGATCCGGGCGGCGACACCGAAATGCTGAAGGCGGGCGATACGATCACGATGACGCAGTCGGCGATCGTGCTCGAGAACCTGATCGGCCAGTTCCTGTACAGCAAGGCAGCCGACGCGGGTGGCGCGAAGCCGGCATCCGGCGCCTCGGCTGCACCGGCGGCGCCCGCACCGGTCGCGGTGCCGGCCTCCGCGGTGTCCGGTTCGGCCGCCCAATAACCACACGAGAGAAAGACAAGAGGGTAATGACCATGCAGACGATCCGCATCAGGCACGCCGCGCTCGCGGTGGCGGCAGTCGCCGCGTTGAGCGGTTGCGCGACCGTGCAGACGCCGACCAAGGGCGATCCGCTCGAAGGCTTCAACCGGTCGATGTACAAGTTCAACGACACGGTCGACACGTACGCGCTGAAACCGGTCGCGAAGGGCTACCAGTACGTGGTGCCGCAGCCGGTGCGCGACAGCGTGACGAACTTCTTCTCGAACATCGGCGACGTCTACATCGCGGCGAACAACATCGTGCAGCTGCGGATCGCGGACGGCGTCGGCGACATCATGCGCGTCGTGATCAACACGGTGTTCGGCGTCGGCGGCCTGTTCGACGTCGCGACGATTGCGAAACTGCCGAAGCACACGGCCGACTTCGGGATCACGATGGGCCGCTACGGCATGCCGTCGGGTCCGTATCTCGTGCTGCCGCTGCTGGGCCCGAGCACGCTGCGCGACACGGCCGGCCTCGGCGTCGACTACGTCGGCAACCCGCTCACCTACGTGAAGCCGGACGGCCTGAGCTGGGGCCTGTTCGGCGTGAACCTCGTCAACACGCGTGCGAACCTGCTCGGCGCGGGCGACGTGCTGGATGCTGCGGCGCTCGACAAGTATTCGTTCGTGCGCAACGCGTACCTGCAACGCCGCCAGATGCTGATCGACAACGCGCGCGGCGAGGCCTCGACGACCTCGAGCAACGATGCGCTGCCGAAGTACGACCTGCCGGACGACGGCGCGGCGCCGGCGGCAGCCGGTGCGGCCGGGACGGCGGGTGCCGCGGCAGTCGGTGGCGCGACGGCGCCGGCCGGCGCATCGGGCGCGGCCGTTGCCGCACCGGCGTCGGGCGCCGCCCAGGCGCCGAACCCGGCCAGCGCGACGACCGTGCCGCCGATGCAGGTGGCGCCGCCGTCGCCGGGCGGATTCCGCTTCCCGAGCATCCGGCTGCACTGACGCGCTTACATTCGTTACAGCCGGAAACGATTCAGTCGGTAGCGCACGCGAACCTTCGCGTAATCTACCGGCTCCAACCTTCGCATCGACTCTTCATGCAGGTCTCCATGATGAAAAAACTGTTCCTGATTCCCGTTTTCGCGGCGCTGTTCTCGTTCGGCAGCGCAGCTCACGCGCAAGTCGACCAGTCGAACCCGCAGGCGCTGATCAAGACGGCGACGCAGCAGGTGCTCGACGAGGTCAAGCAGCAGACGATCAAGCAGGGCGACACCAACCGCATCATTACGATCGTCAACAAGGACATCCTGCCGTACACCGATTTCCGCCGCACCACGCAGCTCGCGATGGGCCGCAACTGGCGCACGGCGTCGGCCGAGCAGCAGCAGCAGGTTCAGGAGCAGTTCAAGCTGCTGCTGATCCGCACGTATTCGGGCGCGCTTGCGCAGCTGAAGCCGGACCAGCAGATCCAGTACCCGCCGTTCCGTGCCGATCCGGCCGACACCGACGTCGTCGTGAAGACGGTCGCGATGAACAACGGCCAGCCGGTCCAGATCGATTACCGCCTGTACAAGACGGCCAACGGCTGGAAGGTGTATGACCTGAACGTGCTGGGCGCATGGCTGATCCAGACGTACCAGCAGCAGTTCAACGAGAAGATCCAGCAAAGCGGCGTGGACGGCCTGATCAAGTTCCTGACGCAGCGCAACCAGGAACTTGCCGCCGGCAAGCAGGCGTCGTGAGCGGCTTCGCGGCCGGCTCCTCGCTGACCGTCGCGAGCGCGAAGTCCGCGCTCGCGGACGGTCTCGCGCGCATCGACGCGGGCGAAACCGCCGTCGACTGCGCGGCGCTGACGCAGTTCGACTCGTCCGCGCTCGCCGTGCTGCTCGCATGGCAACGTGCCGCCAAAGCGCGCGGCGCGACCCTCGACATCCTCAATCTCCCCTCGAAGCTCGCCAGCCTCGCGCGCGCCTACGGCGTCGACGCGCTCATCGACGGCACCGGGCGACATTGACCCTGTCCGACCGAAGCCTGCCGCGCCAGCCGGCGCGCGCACGCTTCAGGCCGCGCGCCTTAGGCGCCGGCTCCACCAGCCGGTTTGCCCTATAATCAAGCGTTTTGCGGGGCAGCCAATCGGCGTCCGGCCCCCATTTTCTTTCGCAGCAAGCACAGAATAGGCGTCGCGGCCCCTGCGCCGCGCACAGTCATGTCAGCCATAGAAATCCGTCACGTCAAGAAGCGCTACAAATCGCTTCAGGCGCTCAAGGGCGTCAGCCTGTCGGTCGAGGAGGGCGAGTTTTTCGGTCTGCTCGGCCCGAACGGCGCAGGCAAGACCACGCTCATCAGTATCCTCGCCGGGCTCGCCCGGGCCGATGAAGGCAGTATCTCGGTGCGCGGCCACGACGTCGTCAAGGACTTCCGCGGTGCGCGCCGCGCGCTCGGCGTCGTGCCGCAGGAACTCGTGTTCGACCCGTTCTTCACCGTCCGCGAGACGCTGCGGATCCAGTCCGGCTATTTCGGGCTGCGCCGCAACGACGACTGGATCGACGAAGTGATGGCCAATCTCGACCTCACCGAGAAGGCCGACGCGAACATGCGCGCGCTGTCGGGTGGCATGAAGCGCCGCGTGCTGGTCGCACAGGCGCTCGTGCACCGGCCGCCCGTGATCGTGCTCGACGAGCCGACGGCCGGCGTCGACGTCGAGCTGCGCCAGACGCTGTGGAAATTCATCTCGCGGCTGAACCGCGAAGGCCACACGATCGTCCTGACCACGCATTACCTCGAGGAAGCCGAGTCGCTGTGCGACCGCATCGCGATGCTGCGTCGCGGGGAAGTCGTCGCGCTCGACCGCACCGACGCGCTGCTGCGCCGCTTCGCGGGGTTGCAGCTGTACCTGCGGCTGGCAACGGGCGCGCTGCCCGCCGAGCTGCGCGGGCTGGAGACCGATCCGGCCGCACGCGCGCCGGGCGAGCATCTGCTGCGTCTCGCGAGCTACGACGATGTCGAACGGATTCTCGCGCAGTGTCGCGCGGCGGGCTGCACGTTCGACGAGATCGAGGTCCGCAAGGCCGACCTCGAGGATGTGTTCGTCCAGGTGATGAACGGAGCAGAAGTCGTCGAGGGATTGGCATGAGCGGTTTTCAAACGCTGTTCTACAAGGAACTCCTGCGTTTCTGGAAGGTGTCGTTCCAGACGGTGTGCGCACCGATCGTGACGGCGCTGCTGTACCTGACGATCTTCGGCCACGCGCTGTCGGGCCGCGTCGAGGTGTATCCGGGCGTCGAGTACGTGAGCTTCCTGGTCCCCGGCCTCGTGATGATGAGCGTGCTGCAGAACGCATTCGCGAACAGCTCGTCGTCGCTGATCCAGTCGAAGATCACCGGCAACCTCGTGTTCGTGCTGCTGCCGCCGCTGTCCTACAAGGACATCTTCGGCGCGTACGTGCTCGCGTCCGTCGTGCGCGGGCTCTCGGTCGGCGCGGGCGTGTTCGTCGTGACGATCTGGTTTATCCCGATGCATTTCGCGGCGCCGCTGTTCATCATCGCGTTCGCGCTGCTCGGCTCGGCGATCCTCGGCACGCTCGGGCTGATCGCCGGGATCTGGGCCGAGAAGTTCGACCAGCTCGCTGCGTTCCAGAACTTCCTGATCATGCCGCTGACGTTCCTGTCCGGCGTGTTCTATTCGACGCACTCGCTGCCGCCCGTGTGGCGCGAGATCTCGCGTCTCAACCCGTTTTTCTACATGATCGACGGCTTCCGTTTCGGGTTCTTCGGCGCGTCCGACATCAACCCGCTCGCAAGCCTCGCGATCGTCACCGGTTTCTTCGTGCTGCTCGCGATGTTCGCGATGCGGCTGCTCGCGACCGGCTACAAACTGCGTCATTGATATCGACGGCGGCGGCCGCCACGGGCGGCGCGCGCCGACAGGAGCCCCTCATGTTGCCGACTCCCGAACAGGTCAAGCAATACATCGCCGGCGGTCTCGCCTGCACTCATCTGGAAGTCGAAGGCGACGGCCAGCATTTCTTCGCGACGATCGTGTCGGCGGCCTTCGAAGGCAAGCGGCCGATCCAGCGGCACCAGCTCGTCTATGCGGCGCTCGGCGATCGCATGAAGCAGGAAATTCACGCGCTCAGCATGAAGACGCTGACGCCCGCCGAATGGCAGAACGCATAAACCGGAACCACTGAGTGCAAGTCACCGTCAACGAGCGCGACGCCGTCCAGAGCGTCGCCACGGCACACCCGGCCGCCAACGGGGAATCGCAGGGACATGGGATGGACAAGCTGGTGATCGAAGGCGGTCGCCGGTTGTCGGGCGAGATCGTCGTGTCGGGCGCGAAGAACGCCGCACTGCCGATCCTGTGCGCGGGGCTGCTCAGCGCCGAGCCGGTCGAACTCGACAACGTGCCGAACCTGAAGGACGTGCGCACCACGCTGAAGGTGCTGAACCAGATGGGCGTGAAGAGCGAAACGGACGGCTGCCGCGTGCAGCTCGACGCATCGCGCGTCGACAACCTCGTCGCGCCGTACGAGCTCGTCAAGACGATGCGCGCGTCGATCCTCGTGCTCGGGCCGCTGCTCGCGCGCTTCGGCGAGGCCAAGGTGTCGCTGCCGGGCGGCTGCGCGATCGGCGCGCGGCCGGTCGACCAGCACATCAAGGGCCTGCAGGCGATGGGCGCCGAGATCAGCATCGAGCACGGCTTCATCGAGGCACGCGCGAAGCGCCTGAAGGGAGCGCGCATCGTGACCGACATGATCACGGTGACGGGGACGGAAAACCTGCTGATGGCCGCGACGCTGGCCGACGGCGAGACGGTGATCGAGAACGCGGCACGCGAGCCGGAAGTGAGCGATCTCGCACACTTGCTGGTCGCGATGGGCGCGAAAATCGACGGCATCGGCACCGACCGCCTCGTGATCCAGGGCGTCGAGCGGCTGCACGGCGCACGCCATTCGGTGATTCCCGACCGCATCGAGGCCGGCACGTTCCTGTGCGCGGTCGCGGCGGCGGGCGGCGACGTGATGCTGACGGGCGTGCGCCCGCACATCCTCGACGCGGTGATCGACAAGCTGCGCGAGGCCGGCGTGTCGATCGAGGAAGGCGACAGCTGGTTGCGCGTGAAGATGGACCGCCGCCCGCAGGCGGTGACGATCCGCACGTCGGAATACCCGGCGTTCCCGACCGACATGCAGGCGCAGTTCATGGCCCTCAATTCGGTCGCGACGGGCACCGCGCAGGTCGTCGAGACCATCTTCGAGAACCGCTTCATGCACGTGCAGGAGCTGAATCGGCTCGGCGCGAACATCACGATCGACGGCAACACGGCGCTCGTGACGGGCGTCGACAAGCTGTCCGGCGCGAACGTGATGGCGACCGACCTGCGCGCGTCGGCGAGCCTCGTGATCGCCGGGCTGCGTGCCGAAGGCGAAACGCTCGTCGACCGCATCTATCACCTGGACCGCGGCTACGACCGCATGGAAACCAAACTGACCGCCGTCGGCGCGAACGTGCGCCGCCTCTCCGGGAGCCAAGCATGACCGCGCCGCTGACCCTCGCCCTGTCGAAGGGCCGGATTTTCGAGGAAACCCTGCCGCTGCTGGCGGCCGCCGGCGTGCAGGTGGCCGAGGATCCGGAAACGTCGCGCAAGCTGATCCTGCCGACGACCGACCCGAACCTGCGCGTGATCATCGTGCGCGCGAGCGACGTGCCGACCTATGTCGAATACGGCGCGGCCGACTTCGGTGTGGCCGGCAAGGACGTGCTGGTCGAGCACGGCGGCTCGGGCCTCTACCAGCCGATCGATCTGAACATTGCACGCTGCCGGATGTCGGTGGCCGTGCCGGCCGGTTTCGACTACGCGAACGCGGTGCGCCAGGGCGCGCGCCTGCGGGTCGCGACCAAGTACGTCGAAACGGCACGCGAACACTTCGCCGCGAAGGGCGTGCACGTCGACCTGATCAAGCTGTACGGCTCGATGGAGCTGGCGCCGCTCGTCGGGCTGGCCGACGCGATCGTCGACCTCGTCAGCTCGGGCGGCACGCTGAAGGCGAACAATCTGGTCGAGGTCGAGGAGATCATGGCGATCTCGTCGCGCCTCGTCGTGAACCAGGCTGCGCTGAAGTTGAAGCGCGCGGCGCTCAAGCCGATTCTCGACGCGTTCGAACGCGCGTCGCAGAATGGCAATTGAGCGCATCACCGTAACGGAACTTCCATGGCCATCACCATCCGCAAACTCGATTCGACCAGCGACGGCTTCGACGCCGCGCTGCGTGCGGTGCTCGCGTTCGAGGCGAGCGAGGACGAAGCGATCGAGCAGTCGGTCGCGCAGATTCTCGCCGACGTGAAGTCGCGCGGCGACGCCGCGGTGCTCGAGTACACGAACCGCTTCGACCGGCTGGACGCCAGCAGCGTCGCCGCGCTCGAATTGCCGCAGGACGCGCTGCAGACGGCGCTCGACGGCCTCGCGCCGAAGGCGCGCGCGGCGCTGGAAGCCGCCGCCGCACGCGTGCGGGCGTACCACGAGAAACAGAAGATCGAGTGCGGCACCCATAGCTGGCAGTACACGGAAAGCGACGGCACGGTGCTCGGCCAGAAGGTCACGCCGCTCGACCGCGTCGGCCTGTACGTGCCGGGCGGCAAGGCCGCCTATCCGTCGTCGGTGCTGATGAACGCGATTCCCGCGCGGGTCGCGGGCGTCGGCGAGATCGTGATGGTCGTGCCGACCCCGGACGGCGTGAAGAACGACCTCGTGCTCGCCGCGGCGCTGCTCGGCGGCGTCGATCGCGTGTTCACGATCGGTGGCGCGCAGGCGGTCGGCGCGCTCGCGTACGGCACGGCCACGGTGCCGGCGGTCGACAAGATCTGCGGGCCGGGCAATGCGTACGTCGCGTCCGCCAAGCGCCGCGTGTTCGGCACGGTCGGCATCGACATGATCGCCGGACCATCGGAAATCCTCGTGCTGTGCGACGGCACGACCGATCCGAGCTGGGTCGCGATGGACCTGTTCTCGCAGGCCGAACACGACGAACTCGCGCAGTCGATCCTGCTGTGCCCGGACGCCGCGTTCCTCGAGCGTGTCGAGAAGGCGATCGACGAGCTGCTGCCGACGATGCCGCGCCAGGACGTGATCCGCGCGTCGCTCGAAGGCCGCGGCGCGCTGATCAAGGTGCGCGACATGGCCGAAGCGTGCCGGATCGCGAACGACATCGCGCCCGAGCACCTCGAGATTTCCGCGCTGGAGCCGCAGCAATGGGGCCAGCAGATCCGCCACGCCGGCGCGATCTTCCTCGGCCGCTACACGAGCGAAAGCCTCGGCGACTACTGCGCCGGCCCGAATCACGTGCTGCCGACCTCGCGCACCGCGCGCTTCTCGTCGCCGCTCGGCGTGTACGACTTCATCAAGCGCTCGAGCCTGATCGAAGTCAGCGCCGAAGGTGCGCAGACGCTGGGCGAGATTGCTTCCGAACTCGCATACGGCGAAGGGCTGCAGGCGCACGCGCGCAGCGCCGAACTCCGGATGAAGGGGTGACCCGCGCGCCGGAGCCGATGCCGACGCATCGACTCCGGACGACGAGGAGACCAAGCGCAGGGCGGCAGCCGCCGCCCTGCCGACCAATTTGACGCCGGCGCGACGCACGCCGGCTTGAGACCATGACGACGCCACAAGACATCATCCGCCGCGACGTGCTCGCAATGACGAGCTACCCGGTGCCCGACGCGAGCGGGTTCGTGAAGCTGGATGCGATGGAGAACCCGTATTCGCTGCCGGCGCCGCTCGCGGCGGCGCTCGGCGAGCGCCTCGCGCAGGTCGCGCTGAACCGCTACCCGGCGCCGCGCCCGGGCGCGCTGCTCGACAAGCTGCGCCGTGCGATGGGCGTGCCGGCCGCGTGCGACGTGCTGCTCGGCAACGGTTCGGACGAAATCATCAGCATGATGTCGGTGGCCTGCGCGAAGCCGGGCGCGAAGGTGCTCGCGCCGGTGCCGGGCTTCGTGATGTACGAACTGTCCGCGAAGTTCGCGCAGCTCGAATTCGTCGGCGTGCCGCTCAAGGCCGACCTGACGCTCGACGCCGACGCGATGATCGCGGCGATCGCCGAGCACCGGCCCGCGATCGTCTATCTCGCGTACCCGAACAACCCGACCGGCACGCTGTACGACGAAGCCGACGTCGAGCGGATCATCGCGGCCGCGCGGCACAGCCTGATCGTGATCGACGAGGCGTACCAGCCGTTCGCGGAGCGCTCGTGGCTGCCGCGTGCCGCCGAGTTCGACAACGTCGTCGTGATGCGCACGGTCTCGAAGCTCGGCCTCGCGGGAATCCGCCTCGGCTATCTCGCCGGGCTGCCGACGTGGCTGACCGAGTTCGACAAGGTGCGCCCGCCGTACAACATCAACGTGCTGACCCAGGCGACCGCCGATTTCCTGCTCGACCACCTCGACGTGCTCGACGCGCAGGCGGCCGAACTGCGTGCGGAACGCACGCGCCTCGCGCAGGCCGTGGCCGCGCTGCCGGGCGCGACGGTGTTTCCGAGCGCCGGCAATTTCCTGTTGGTGCGCGTGCCGGACGCGGCGGCCGTGTTCGATGCGTTGCTCACCGAGCGGGTGCTGGTCAAAAACGTGAGTAAAATGCATCCGTTGCTGGCCGAATGCGTGCGGCTGACCGTCGGTTCTCCCGACGAAAACGCGCGCCTGCTGGCTGCCTTGAAACTCGCGCTGCCCGGTTGACCCCAGGGCGCGGCGGCGCGCGACGATCAATCCCCATTTACATCAGACTCAATCAAGGAATTGCCATGCGTGTGGCGGAAGTCGTTCGCAATACCAGCGAAACGCAGATCCGTGTGAAGCTCGATCTCGACGGTACGGGCCGGCAGAAGCTGGCCACCGGCGTGCCGTTTCTCGACCATATGCTCGATCAGATCGCGCGACATGGTCTGATCGATCTCGAGGTCGAAGCGCATGGCGATACGCATATCGACGACCACCATACGGTCGAGGACGTCGGCATCACGCTCGGTCAGGCCGTCGCGAAGGCGATCGGCGACAAGAAGGGCATCCGCCGCTACGGCCATTCGTACGTGCCGCTCGACGAGGCGCTGTCGCGCGTCGTGATCGACTTCTCGGGCCGGCCGGGTCTCGAATTCCACGTGCCGTTCACGCGCGCGCGGATCGGCACGTTCGACGTCGACCTGTCGATCGAATTCTTCCGCGGGTTCGTGAACCACGCGGGCGTCACGCTGCACATCGACAACCTGCGCGGGATCAACGCGCACCACCAGCTCGAAACGGTGTTCAAGGCCTTCGGCCGGGCGCTGCGTGCGGCGGTGGAGCTCGACGAGCGCGCGGCGGGGCAGATTCCGTCGACGAAGGGCAGCCTCTAACTTTCGAACGGACAGGACGCCACGGACAACCTCACGGCTTCGGCGCGGCGCGCCGGCTTGCGATGGATCTGCTCAAATCGTTCATTTCTCTGCTCGCGCTGATCAATCCGGTCGGCGCGGTGCCGTTCTTCCTGAGCCTGACGGCGCAGCAGACGGACGACGAGCGGCGCCGCACGATCCGGATCGCGTCGGTGTCGGTGTTCTGCGTGATGACGGTGACGACGCTGCTCGGGCAGCAGATCATCGACTTCTTCGGCATATCGGTCGGCTCGCTCGAAGTGGGCGGCGGGATCATCATGCTGCTGATGGCGATCAGCATGCTGAATGCTCAGGCCGGCAACACCCGCTCGACGCCGGAGGAGCGCCATGAAGCCGAGCAGAAGGACAACATCGCGGTCGTGCCGCTGGCGATTCCGCTGCTCACGGGCCCCGGCTCGATCAGCACGGTGATCATCTATGCGGCGAACTCGCATCACTGGTATGAGCGAGCCGGGCTCGTCGCGATCGGCGCGGCGCTGGCTCTGCTGTGTTTCTTCGCGATGCGGCTTGCCGAGCCGATCGCGAACTGGATCGGCCGCACCGGCATCAACATCGCCACGCGGCTGATGGGTTTGATGCTGTCGGCGCTGGCGGTGGAATTCATCGTCAATGGACTGAGGGCGCTACTGCCTGCACTGAGATGAAAACTTCGATTGCGATTGTGGATTATGGGATGGGCAACCTGCGCTCGGTCGCGCAGGCGCTCAAGAAGGCCGAACCGGCCGCCGACGTGGCGATCGTCGACACGCCGGCCGCGATTCGCGCGGCCGACCGCGTCGTGCTGCCCGGCCAGGGCGCGATGCCCGACTGCATGCGCTGCCTCGGCGAATCGGGCCTGCAGGAAGCGGTGATCGAGGCGTCGCGCACGAAGCCGCTGCTCGGCGTGTGCGTCGGCGAGCAGATGCTGTTCGACTGGAGCGCGGAAGGCGACACGAAGGGCCTGGGCCTGCTGCCCGGCAAGGTCGTGCGCTTCGAGCTCGACGGCCGGCTGCAGGACGACGGCTCGCGCTTCAAGGTGCCGCAGATGGGCTGGAACCGCGTGCGCCAGTCGCAGCCGCACCCGCTGTGGGACGGCGTGCCCGACGACGCGTATTTCTACTTCGTTCACAGCTATTACGTGAGCCCGGACAACCCGGCGCACACGGTCGGCGAAACGGCCTACGGCGCGCCGTTTACGTCAGCGGTCGCGCGGGACAATCTCTTCGCGACCCAATTCCACCCCGAGAAAAGCGCGGAAGTCGGGTTGCGTCTGTATCGCAACTTCGTACACTGGAAGCCGTGAACGTGGTGCGCGAGCCACAGTTGACAGGGCGCAAACGCCTGTCGTGCGGGGCTCGCACGCTTAAGCACCGAAAGAGTTGTACTAAACTAGCGAGACGGCGCGGCACCGGTTTGGCCGGTGCGCGCCGGATTCTTTTCATTTTCCACGACGACACCCGATTGCTATGTTGCTGATTCCGGCCATCGATCTCAAAGACGGTCAGTGTGTGCGCCTCAAACAGGGCGATATGGACCAGGCCACGATTTTCTCCGAGGACCCGGCGGCGATGGCCCGCAAGTGGGTCGATCTCGGCGCCCGGCGGCTGCATCTGGTCGACCTGAACGGCGCATTCGCCGGCAAGCCGAAGAATCTCGAGGCGATCGAAGCGATCCTCGACGAAGTCGGCGACGAAATCCCCGTTCAGCTCGGCGGCGGCATCCGCAGCCTCGAGACGATCGAGAAGTATCTCGACGCGGGCCTGTCCTACGTGATCATCGGCACCGCGGCCGTGAAGGATCCGGGCTTCCTGCAGGACGCGTGCACCGCGTTCGCGGGCAACATCATCGTCGGCCTGGACGCGAAGGACGGCAAGGTCGCGACCGATGGCTGGAGCAAGCTGACGGGCCATGAGGTGATCGATCTCGCGCAGAAGTTCGAGGACTACGGCGTCGAGTCGATCGTCTACACGGACATCGGCCGCGACGGGATGCTGCAGGGCATCAACATCGAGGCGACCGTGAAGCTCGCGCAGGCGGTCGGCATTCCGGTGATCGCCAGCGGCGGCCTGTCGAACCTCACGGACATCGAGAACCTGTGCGAAGTGGAAGAGCACGGCGTCGAAGGCGTGATCTGCGGCCGTGCGATCTACTCCGGCGATCTCGATTTCGCGGCCGCGCAAAAGCGCGCGGACGAACTGAACGGCGAACTCGACAACGCGTAACCGCGGTGTCCCGTTCGCCGGGGCTGCCCGCAGGCGGCCCCGACCGGAAGCCTCGCGCGAGGCTTCCGCAACCGGCCGTTCCACCGCGGCCTATGGCGTACATCATGGCTCTAGCTAAACGCATCATCCCCTGCCTGGACGTGACTGCCGGGCGTGTCGTCAAGGGCGTCAACTTCGTCGAGCTGCGCGATGCCGGCGACCCCGTCGAAATCGCCCGCCGTTACGACGACCAGGGCGCCGACGAACTGACGTTCCTCGACATCACCGCGACCTCCGACCAGCGCGACCTGATCCTGCCGATCATCGAAGCCGTTGCGTCGCAGGTGTTCATTCCGCTGACCGTCGGCGGCGGCGTGCGCGCCGTCGAGGACGTGCGGCGCCTGTTGAACGCCGGCGCGGACAAGGTCAGCATGAATTCGTCGGCGGTCGCGAACCCGCAACTCGTGCGCGACGCGGCCGACAAGTACGGCTCGCAGTGCATCGTCGTCGCGATCGACGCGAAGCGCGTGTCGGCCGACGGCGAGGCGCCGCGCTGGGAAGTCTTCACGCACGGCGGCCGCAAGGGCACTGGCCTGGATGCGATCGAATGGGCGCGCAAGATGGCCGAACTCGGCGCGGGCGAGATCCTGCTCACGAGCATGGACCGCGACGGCACGAAGTCGGGCTTCGACCTCGCGCTCACGCGCGGCGTGTCGGACGCGGTGCCGGTGCCGGTGATCGCATCGGGCGGTGTCGGCTGCCTGCAGGATCTCGCGGACGGCATCAAGGACGGCCGCGCGGACGCGGTGCTGGCCGCCAGCATCTTCCACTACGGCGAGCACACGGTCGGCGAGGCGAAGCGCTTCATGGCCGAGCAGGGCATCGCGGTGAGGCTGTGATGAATACGGAAACGAAATCCCTGCCCGCGTGGCTCGACAAGGTCCGCTGGGACGACAACGGCCTCGTGCCGGTGATCGCGCAGGAAGCGTCGACGAACGACGTGCTGATGTTCGCGTGGATGAACCGCGAGGCACTGGCGAAGACGATCGAGACGCAGCGCGCGGTCTACTATTCGCGCTCGCGCAAGCGCCTGTGGTTCAAGGGCGAGGAGTCGGGCCACGTGCAGCACGTGCACGAGGTGCGGCTCGACTGCGACGAGGACGTCGTGCTGCTGAAGGTCGAGCAGGTGTCGGGCATCGCCTGCCACACCGGCCGGCATTCGTGCTTCTTCCAGAAATTCGAAGGTACGGTGGACAGCGGCGACTGGGTCGCGGTCGATCCGGTGCTGAAAGACCCCGAACACATCTACAAATGACGCAATCGACCGAAGACACGCTGCTGCGCCTCGCGGCCGTGATCGATAGCCGCAAGGGCGGCGACCCCGAACAATCGTACGTATCGCGCCTGTTTCACAAGGGCGACGACGCGGTGCTGAAGAAGATCGGCGAAGAGGCGACCGAAGTCGTGCTGGCCGCGAAGGACGTGCGCCAGGGCGGCGCGCCGACGGCGCTGGTCGGCGAGGTGGCCGATTTGTGGTTCCACTGCCTCGTGATGCTGTCGCATTTCGACCTGAGCCCGGCCGACGTGATCGCCGAACTCGAGCGCCGCGAAGGGTTGTCGGGCATCGAGGAAAAGGCGCTGCGCAAGCGCCGCGAGCGCGAGGAAAACGGCGGTTGACGGCTCGCGGCCTGCCGCGCCGGCGACAGTGCGGTAAGCTGTAAGAATTGTCATCCAACGGGGGTAGCATCATGACCGATACGCCGAGCCAGCTTCCGACGCCGTCGGTGCCGGGTGCAGCGGACGCCGAGCGGCTGAACGGTTTGCGCACGTTGACGCACGTGCTGTACGGCCTCTACGCGATTCATTGGCTGACGGGCGGCGTCACCGGCCTCATCGCGATCATCATCAACTACGTGAAGCGCGGCGACGTGGCCGGTACGCCGTACGCCGACCATTTCGAGTGGCAGATCCGCACGTTCTGGCGCGCGCTGATCGCTTACGTGATCGGCTTCGCGCTGATGTTCGTGGGCGTGGGATTCGTCATCATGTTTGTCACGTGGATTTGGACGCTGTACCGTATCATCAAAGGTTGGCTGTACCTGAACGACAACAAGACGCTCGATCCGCAGGCCTGGTTCTGACCGGCGCGCGGGCGTTTCGCAGGAGCAACATGAGTCACGATCCGAATTGCCTGTTCTGCAAGATCGCGGCGGGCGAGATCCCGAGCACGAAGGTGCACGAGGACGACGAATTCGTCGCGTTCCGCGACATCCGCCCCGCGGCCGAGACGCATGTGCTCGTGATTCCGCGCCGGCACGTGCCGACGCTGTCGGCGGCGAGCGAGGCCGACGCGCCGATGCTCGGCCGGCTGATGCTGCTGGTCGCGCGTCTGGCCGACCAGCTCGGCGTCGCGTACACGGGTGGCGAAACCGGTTTTCGCACAGTGATCAACACGGGCCCCGGCGGCGGGCAGGAGGTTTACCACCTGCACGCGCACATTCTGGCCGGCCCGCGCCCCTGGCTGCGGATGGGTTGACGTCGCGGGGCGTTTCCCCGCATCGATAGTCGAAGCCGGCGTGCCGCCGGCGATTTGCGCCGCGACGCGGCGTGGTTGAGGAGAGGTTTCATCATGGGTGGATTGAGCATTTGGCACTGGCTGATCGTGCTGCTGATCGTCGCGCTGGTTTTCGGTACGAAGAAGTTGCGCAACATCGGCAACGACCTCGGCAGCGCCGTGAAGGGTTTCAAGGACGGCATGAAGGACGGCGAGACGCCGGCGGACGCGCAGCAGCTGCCGCGCAACGGCTCGGTCGACGTCAACGCGAAGGAAACGACGCGTTCCGACTCGAACAAGGCGTAACGCCGGCACGCTGACAGGCATTCGCGATGCTGGATCTCGGTCTTTCGAAGATGGCGCTGATCGGCGTCGTCGCGCTCGTGGTGCTCGGCCCCGAGCGCCTGCCGCGCGTCGCGCGTACGGCCGGCGCACTGTTCGGCCGCGCGCAGCGGTACATCAACGACGTGAAGGCCGAGGTCTCGCGCGAAATCGAACTCGACGCGTTGCGGACGATGAAGACCGATTTCGAGACGGCCGCGCGCAATGTCGAGACGACGATTCACGACAACCTGCGCGAGCACGAGAAGGAACTGAACGACACGTGGAACTCCGCGGTCGGCGGCCTTAACGAAGGCTCGGTCGATGCCGGTACGTACGGCTCCGACACGCCCGCGGCGCCGTCGTGGCACGGCAGCACGGCCGCGCTCGCGCCGAAGCGTCGCAACTGGCGTGTGAAACAGGCGGCGACGCCTGTCTGGTACAAGCGCGCGACGACCCGCCGCACGCACGTGCAGTCGGGGGCCGCGCGTGTCGCGCGCCACCAGCCGGCCAGCCTGCGCCGGCCGACGCGCTTCTTCTGAGCCGAGCGCATGCTCGCTCGTCAATCCTACCGAGGGCCGGTGTGAGCGACCCCCAGCAGAACCCGGGCGACGCCCCGGAAGAAACCTTCATTTCCCATCTCGTCGAGCTTCGCGACCGCATCATTCGCGCGGGGCTGGCCGTGATCGTCGTGTTCCTCGGGCTCGTGTACTGGGCGCCCGACATCTTCCGGCTGCTCGCGCGGCCGCTGATGGAAAACCTGCCGAAGGGCGGCAGGATGATCGTGACCGACGTCACCGGCTCGTTCTTCGTGCCGATGAAGGTCACGATGCTCGTCGCGCTCGTGATCGCGCTGCCGATCGTGCTGTACCAGATCTGGGCGTTCGTCGCGCCGGGGCTGTACCAGCACGAGAAGAAGCTCGTCGCGCCGCTCGTCGGCAGCAGCTATGTCCTGTTCCTGTGCGGGATGGCGTTCGCGTACTTCCTCGTGTTCCCGACGATCTTCCGCGTGATGGCGCACTACAACGCGCCGCTCGGCGCCGAGATGTCGACCGATATCGACAACTACCTGAGCTTCGTGCTCGGGATGTTCATCGCGTTCGGCGTCACGTTCGAGGTGCCGATCGTCGTCGTGCTGCTCGTCCGGATGGGCGTGCTGACGTTGAAGAAGCTGAAGGAGATGCGGCCGTACGTGATCGTCGGCGCGTTCGTCGTCGCGGCGGTCGTCACGCCGCCGGACGTGTTCTCGCAGCTGATGCTCGCGTTGCCGCTCGTCGTGCTGTTCGAGATCGGGCTGCTGGCCGCGCGATTCTTCGTGCCGAAGCCGACGGAAGAACCCGAGGCGGAGAACGGCGCCGCGAGTTGATGCGGGACCGGTGCGCGGCGGCCGGCATGATCGCGGTCGTCGATACGGCCCCTCGACAGCGTTGAAGCCGCGCGCGCCGACCGGATGGCGCAGATCGCGAGGGCGCCCGCAGCTTCTTCACCGTGAAGAAGGCATGCCGGAGCAACGCCGCCGGACCAAAGCAACAGGGCAGCCGATCAGGCTGCCCTTTTTTGTTTCCGTCCTTGGCCGGCAAGCGGCGCCGGTACGCCGCCCGCCGGAGGTCATTCGCTGTCGCTGTCCTGTTCGTCGAGCGCCTGCTTCGGCGGCGGCGGGCGCTTGCCGATCACGACCTTCACGTCGAACTCCTTGCCCTTGCGCACGACATGCACCTTGGTCGGCGTGCCCGGCTTGATCTGCGCGACGGTGTTCAGCAGCTTCGTCGTGTCGGTGATGTCGTCGCCGTTCACGCTCACGAGGATGTCGCCGGGCTTGATGCCGGCCTTGTCGGCCGGCCCGCCCTGCAGCACGCCCGCGACGATCGCGCCCGACTTCTGCTGGAGCCCGAACGATTCGGCGATTTCCGGCGTGACGTCCTGCGGCTCGACGCCGATCCAGCCGCGCGTGACCGAGCCCGTCGTGATGATGCTTTCGAGCACGGTGCGCGCGGTCGACACGGGAATCGCGAAGCCGATGCCGAGCGAGCCGCCCGAGCGCGAGTAGATCGCCGTGTTGATGCCGAGCAGGTTGCCGTTGACGTCGACCAGCGCGCCGCCCGAGTTGCCCGGGTTGATCGGCGCGTCGGTCTGGATGAAGTTCTCGAACGTGTTGATGCCGAGGTGATTGCGGCCGAGCGCGCTGATGATCCCCATCGTGACCGTCTGGCCTACGCCGAACGGGTTGCCGATCGCGAGCACGACGTCGCCGACCCGCGACTGGTCGGAACGGCCGAGCGTGATCGTCGGCAGGTTCGTCATGTTGATCTTCAGCACGGCGAGGTCGGTTTCCGGGTCGCTGCCGATCACCTTCGCGGTGCCCGTGCGGCCGTCGGCGAGCGCGACTTCGATCTGGTCGGCGCCGTCCACGACGTGCTGGTTCGTTAGAATGTAACCTTCAGGGCTCACGATAACGCCCGAGCCCAGGTTGGCGGCCGGTTCGTCGTGCTGCTTGCGCGCATTGCGGTCGCCGAAGAAGTAGCGGAACAGCGGATCCTTCGCGCGCGGATCGGGCGGCAGCGAGCCGTCCTTGCTGGAGAAGACGTTGACGACGGCGGGCATCGCCTTTTGCGCGGCCTCGGCGTACGACGTGGTCGCGGGGGCGCCGCCGATGCCCGGTGCGACTTCGCGCAGCGCGACGATCGGCGTGGCGAGCTGCTTGCCGAGCTGTCCTTGCCGTTGCAGCCATTGCGGCTTGAGCGTCACGACGATGAACATCAGCGCGAGCAGTACGGTCACCGCCTGCGCGAAGAACAGCCAGAAGCGTCTAAGCATCTGAAAGGATTAGAGGTTTATATGGATCGGATCGAACTTGAATTGTACTTGAACAATACCCTTGAAATCGCGCGCTTCAAGGACTATTGCCCGAACGGCCTCCAGGTCGAGGGGCGCCGCAAGATCGAGAAGATCGCCACCGGCGTGACGGCGTCGGTCGCGTTCCTCGAAGCCGCGCTCGAATGGGGCGCGGATGCGGTGCTCGTCCATCACGGCTATTTCTGGCGCAACGAGGCGCCGCAGATCACCGGCCGCAAGTACCAGCGGCTGAAGCTGCTGCTCGCGAACGATCTGAACCTGTTCGCATTCCACCTGCCGCTCGACGCGCACCCCGAGTTCGGCAACAACGCGCAGCTCGGCGAGAAGCTCGGGCTGCTCGGCGAGCAGCGTTTCGGCGATGGCGACCTCGGCTGGATGGCCACGCTGCCGATGCCCGTCTCGCTCGAGCACTTCGTCGCGAAGGTCGAGCGCACGCTCGGCCGCACGCCGCTCGTGCTCGGCGATCCGGAGATGCAGTTGCGCCGCATCGCATGGTGTACGGGCGCCGCGCAAAGCTATTTCGACGCGGCGATCGACGCGGGCGCCGACGTGTTCCTGACCGGCGAGGTGTCGGAATCCGTCACGCACGCGTCGGCCGAAAGCGGCGTCGCGTTCGTTGCGGCAGGGCACCACGCGACCGAGCGCTACGGAATCCAGGCACTCGGCGCCCACTTGTCCGAAGAATTCGATCTCGAACACCTTTTTATCGATATTCATAATCCGGTCTGAGCGCCGGATTTGCGGCGGTGCATCGAAATTTCGTAATGTAGCGCATGCTTAAAAGCGAAATGATTTAATCGCTCCGATAGTGGGGGAAAACCCTTAACTATCAATTACTTCGAAGGGATTTTCGTCTCCGGGCCTTGTAAATGGCGACTCCATTCGCGCAAACTAGCGGCGGAATGAAAAGTCGTGACGGAAAATCCAACTCAGAAGTGGGGCGTGTGATGCGAGACAAGGAAGAGAAACGCGTCGACAGCGGCCGCCGTACCTGGCTGATTGCGACATCCGTAGCAGGTGGCGTGGGAGGCGTAGCCACCGTCATACCTTTCGCGGCGTCGCTTGCGCCGTCCGCGAAAGCGAAAGCGGCCGGAGCCCCGGTCGAGGTCGACATCAGCGGCCTGAAGCCCGGCGAGATGGTCACGGTGCCGTGGCGCGGCAAACCCGTCTGGATCCTGAATCGCACCGATTCGATGCTGGCCGACGTCGTCAAGGCCGACAAGGAAGTGGCCGATCCGACCTCGAAATCCCCGTATTCGATGCCGTTGCCCGCGTATTGCGCGAACGAATATCGCTCGCGGGCCGATCGCAAGAACATTCTCGTCGTGATGGCCGTGTGTACGCACCTCGGCTGCACGCCTAGCCAACGCTTCACGCCGGGTCCGCAGCCGAACCTGCCGGACGACTGGCCGGGCGGCTTCCTGTGCCCGTGCCACGGTTCGACCTACGACCTCGCCGGCCGCGTGTTCAAGAACAAGCCGGCGCCCCAGAATCTCGACATCCCGCCCTACATGTTCACGTCGGCGACGACCCTCGTGATCGGCAAGGACGAGAAAGGAGAAGCGTGATGGCCGACAACAAGGAAGTCTCCACGACAGGTCTCACCGGCTGGGTCGACCAGCGCTTCCCGCTCACGTCCACCTGGAAGAAGCACGTTTCCGAGTACTACGCGCCGAAGAACTTCAACTTCTGGTACTTCTTCGGCTCACTCGCGCTGCTGGTGCTCGTCAACCAGATCGTCACGGGCATCTTCCTGACGATGAACTACAAGCCCGACTCGACGCTCGCGTTCGCATCGGTCGAGTACATCATGCGCGAGGTGCCGTGGGGCTGGCTGATCCGCTACATGCACTCGACCGGTGCGTCGATGTTCTTCGTCGTCGTGTACCTGCACATGTTCCGCGGGCTGATGTACGGGTCGTACCGCAAGCCGCGCGAACTCGTGTGGATCTTCGGCTGCGCGATCTTCCTGTGCCTGATGGCCGAGGCGTTCTTCGGCTACCTGCTGCCGTGGGGCCAGATGTCGTTCTGGGGCGCGCAGGTGATCGTGAACCTGTTCTCGGCGATCCCGTTCGTCGGCCCGGACCTGTCGTTGTGGATCCGCGGCGACTACGTGGTGTCCGACGTCACGCTGAACCGCTTCTTCGCGTTCCACGTGATCGCGATTCCGCTCGTGCTGGTCGGCCTCGTGATCGCGCACCTCGTCGCGCTCCACGAAGTGGGGTCGAACAACCCGGACGGCATCGAGATCAAGGCGAAGAAGGACGCGGACGGCATTCCGCTCGACGGCATCCCGTTCCACCCGTACTACTCGGTGCACGATTTCTTCGGCGTCTGCGTGTTCCTGATGGTGTTCGCGCTGATCGTGTTCTTCTCGCCGGAGATGGGCGGCTACTTCCTCGAGTCGAACAACTTCGTCCCGGCGAATCCGCTGCAGACGCCGCCGGAAATCGCGCCGGTGTGGTACTTCACCGCGTTCTACGCGATGCTGCGCGCGACCACCGACCCGTTCAAGATCGTGCTGATGATCGTGATCGCGCTGCTCGGCGTGCTCGCGCTGATCCGTGCGCGCGGCAAGTGGAAGGTCGGGCTGCCGGTGCTGGCCGCGGCGATCGTCGTATTCATGTTCCTGACGGAATCGAAGTTCTGGGGCGTCGTCGTAATGGGCTCGGCGGTGATCACGCTGTTCTTCCTGCCGTGGCTCGACCGCAGCCCCGTGAAGTCGATCCGCTACCGGCCGCTGTTCCACAAGGTGTTCCTCGGGATCTTCGTCGCGGCGTTCCTGATCCTCGCGTTCCTCGGCACGCGGCCGCCATCGCCGGTCTCGACGCTGATCGCGCAGGGCTGTGCGCTGATCTACTTCGCGTTCTTCCTCGGCATGCCCGTCTGGACGCCGCTTGGCACGTTCAAGCAGCCGCCGGAGCGGGTGCGCTTCAAGCCCCATTAACGAGAGCGAGGAGAGAACGACATGAAGAAACTGCTTTCGACGCTCGCGCTGATCGGGGCGACGGCCGTCGCGCTGCTGGCGGCGCCGGCCGTGCACGCGGAGGGTAATTTTCCGCTCGACCGGGCGCCCGATAACACGGAAAATCTCGTTTCGCTTCAGCACGGCGCGCAATTGTTTGTAAACTATTGCCTGAACTGCCACAGCGCGAACCTGATGCGCTACAACCGTCTGACGGATCTGGGCATATCCCAGAAGGAGATCGAAACGAATCTCCTGTTCACGACCGACAAGGTCGGGAACACGATGTCCGTCGCGATGCGGCCCGAAGACGCGAAGAACTGGCTCGGCACGACGCCGCCCGACCTGTCGGTCGAGGAGCGGGCGCGCGGTCGCGACTGGCTGTACACGTATCTGCGGAGTTTCTACCGCGACGATACGCGGCCGAGCGGCTGGAACAACGCGGTGTTCGAGAACGTCGGCATGCCCCATGTATTGTGGCAACTGCAGGGGCAGCGCACTGCCAAATTCGAAGACAAGACGGACGAGGAGACGGGCGAGAAGGTCCACACGCTCGTCGGCTTCCAGCAGGTCACGCCGGGGACGTTGTCGCCGCCGGACTATGATGCTGCGGTGGCCGACCTGGTGGCCTATATGACATGGATGTCCGAGCCGGCCCAGCAGACCCGCAAACGCCTCGGCGTGTGGGTGCTGGTCTTTCTCGGTGTCCTGACTTTCCTGGCCTGGCGGCTCAATGCCGCGTACTGGAAAGATATCAAGTAAACACGCCTGACCGGCGTGGGGCCGGCGCAAGGCGGAACCCGTGAAAGGGGTTGCGCCGCGTGCCGGCCCTCGGCTTTTTTGAGGAAACGCAAATATGATGGTTCTGTATTCCGGCACAACTTGCCCGTTCTCCCAGCGTTGCCGGCTGGTGCTGTTCGAGAAGGGGATGGATTTCGAGATCCGTGACGTCGACCTGTTCAACAAGCCGGAAGACATCTCGGTGATGAACCCGTACGGTCAGGTGCCGATTCTGGTCGAACGCGACCTGATCCTGTACGAATCGAACATCATCAACGAATACATCGACGAGCGCTTCCCGCACCCGCAACTGATGCCGGCTGACCCGGTGCAGCGCGCCCGTGCACGCCTGTTCCTGCTCAACTTCGAGAAGGAGCTGTTCGTTCACGTCAGCACGCTCGAGAACGAGAAGGGCAAGGCAGCGGAGAAGAACCACGAGAAGGCACGCCTCGCGATCCGCGATCGCCTGACGCAACTCGCGCCGATCTTCGTGAAGAACAAGTACATGCTCGGCGAGGAGTTCTCGATGCTCGACGTCGCGATCGCGCCGCTGCTGTGGCGTCTGGATCACTACGGCATCGAACTGTCGAAGAACGCCGCGCCGCTGATGAAGTATGCCGAGCGGATCTTCAGCCGTCCGGCCTATATCGAAGCACTGACGCCGTCCGAAAAGGTCATGCGTCGTTGATGATGCAATGAGGGCAAGACGGAGCGGGCTGCGCGGCGTGCCGCGTGCCCGCTCCGGGTTCGAGGATTGTGATGCAAGAGATTTCAACGAAGCCTTATCTGCTGCGCGCGCTGTACGAGTGGTGCACCGATAACGGTTACACGCCGCATATCGCGGTGAGGGTCGACAACTCGACGCGCGTGCCGCGTCAGTTCGTGCGTGACGGCGAGATCGTGCTCAACATCAGCTTCGAGGCGACGAGCCAGCTGCAGATGGGTAACGAGTGGATCGAGTTCACCGCCCGGTTCTCCGGGAAGGCGCACAAGATCGAGATTCCGGTGGCCAACGTGCTCGCGATCTACGCGCGCGAGAACGGCCAGGGGATGGCGTTCCAGGTCGATGCGGTGGCGGGCGAGGGCGCGGATTCGGGCGCGTTCGAGGACGATGCCGAGCAGGCCGATGAGGTGCGGCGCGACGAGTCGCCTGTCGTGCTGGCGCCGGTTGCCGATCAAGGTGCGAACGAAGAACCGTCCGAAGGCGCCGACGAACCGCCGAAAACCGACGGGGATGGCTCGAAAGGCGGCAGCAGACCTCGCCTCAAGATCGTGAAATGAGGTAGAATCTCGCGCTTACGCCGGCTTAGCTCATCTGGTAGAGCAGTTGATTTGTAATCATCAGGTGGCGGGTTCGAGTCCTGCAGCCGGCACCATATTGAACGAAGGGCCGGGAGATTGATTCTCCCGGCCCTTTGTTTTTTGGATATCCAAGGCGAAACACGCGACGCCGACCGCATGGCAAACCGGCTTCGGCATACGGCATCCAACTCGGTCACAAGCATCGCCCTCGAGGCTGAAGATGCCTACGCTCCCGCCCCGATCCGCACGACGTGCGCTGCGCTGGCAATCCGAGCGCGCATCGCACATCGTTGCACCCCCGTTTCCCTGTCACGCCCGCGTCACGCTGCGCCCCTAACGTTGCACGTTCCGTCGCGGCGCCACCGTCGCGATTCGGGCGTGCGTAACCCGCACGCGACGCCGTGCTTGCGTCGCGCAACGGTCAACCGGGATCTCGCTCCCGGCGGCGCATCGACTATGCCTCGCGTCATTCCATTCGAAAACACGATCGACGCCGTTCGAACCGGATCGCGGACGATCAGGAGACAAGGACCATGTTGAGTCCGCATGAATTCTCGATGCTGCTGCGCATAGCCCGCGCACCGGACAGCGTCGACCTGGCGAACCCCGCGTTCGCCGTGCTCGTCGAAAAGCGGCTCGTCGACGATACGCAGGTACGCGTGAATGAGGTGGCTGCGCGCCCGGCGCTGACGCCGATCGGCCAGATGCTGCTCGCGCGCTTCGACGAAGCGGCCTGAGCGAAGAGAGCGGGAGAGAAGAGGCGTCACGCCTTCGCCGCAGCGAGTGACGTGACGCAACGCGAGCGCGGCGAACCGCTTACTGCGCGACCGGCACCGTCACGTCGCTGCCGAACCAGTGCATCGAGATCTTCTTCAACGTGCCTTCCTTGCGCAGCGACTCCAGCGCATCGTTGATCGCCTTCTCGAACTTCGGATTGCCCTTGCGGAACGGGATCGCCATCTCCTGCTTGCCGCCGTTCAGCACCGCGCCCGAGCGCAGCGGCAGGTTCGACGTCTTGATCATGTACGGCAGCATCAGGCGGTCGTCGAGCGTCGCCTCGATCCGGCCTGCCGCGAGGTCACGCAGCTTTTCCGGTGCGCCAGGATACGTCTGCACCTCGATGCCCGGCACGCTGCGCGCCATCTGGTCGTAGTTGGTGCCGAGCGTCACGCCGAGCTTCTTGCCCTTGAAGTCCTCGAGCGACTTGAAGTTGCGCGTGTCGTCCTTGCGCTGGATCAGCTGCGCGGCCGAGTACGTGTACGGCTCGCTGAAGTCGAGCGCCTCCTTGCGCTGCGGCGTGATCGTGACCTGGTTGACGATCACATCGAACTTGCCGGCCTGCAGCCCCGCGATGATCCCGCTCCATTCGGTCGGGACGAACTGCGTCTTCACGCCGAGCTTGCCGGCAACCGCATTCGCGACGTCGACGTCGAAGCCCTCGAGCTGACCCGACGTGCCGCGCGAGTTGAACGGCGGATACGTGCCTTCGAGGCCGACGCGCAGCACACCGGCTTTCTTCACCGAGTCGAGCAGGTCTTCGGCATGCGCGGCGACGGCCGTGAAACCGAGGGCCGACGCGAGCAGCAGGCCAGATAGCAGGAACTTCGAACGTTTCATCGTGGATCTCCAGTGTTCAGTGTGGTGATGGCGCACCGGGCATCGATCGTGCCCGGGCCGGGCCGAATGACGGGCACGTAGACACTACTCGCAACCGGGCGGCGCCGGAAGTCGAATTGGCCCTGATTGCAATCGATTTCAGCGGGCGGCGGGGTGGCGGCGCGGTGTGACGACGTGGCACGTGAGCGCTGGATGAGCGTTAGAAAGGTTTGCCGTGGACGTTCGGACCAACGATTAAAAATACTCTTTTAAATCAGGTCATTTTCCGAGTCGGCTAGTAATTTGTCTGTAAAATCGCGCGAGCGAAAATCGCATCACGCGCCATCCGAGGGCGCGTCAAAAGAAGAAAAGGCCGTTGCCATGAACATGCAGAACACTGTTGCCGCATTGCGCGGCGGGTTGCTTCAGCAGGACCGGCTGCTGAAGCTCGATACGCCATTGGGCGCCAACGTGCTGACCGTGCAGCGGGCCGTCGGCCGGTCGCGCATCGGGCGCGCGTACGAATTCACGCTCGATGTGCTGTCGACCGACAGCGATCTGGAGCTTAAAAAGCTGATCGCGCAGCCGGTCACGTTGTGGATCCAGCAAGGCGATCGCAGCTACCGGCCGATCAACGGGTACGTGCACACCGCGCGCCGCCTCGGCGCCGACGGCGGGCTCACGACCTATCAGCTCACGTTCGCCGATTTCACCCATTTCCTGAAGTTTCGCCGAGACCAGCGGCTCTGGAACGACACGACCGTCGACCAGATCATCAGCGACGTGCTGAACCAGCATCCGCAGGCGCAGGGGCATTTCCGCTTCGCGCTGTCGAAACCGCTGCCGAGCCGTTCATACACGCGTCAGCACGACACCGACTGGCATTTCGTGCATCGGCTGATGGAGAGCGAAGGCCTCTACAGCACATGGCAGCAGGCCGACGACGGCAAGTCGCATACGCTCGTGATCACCGACAACCTGCAGGCGTTCGCGCCGCTGTCACCGGAGACCGTGCGCTTCTATCGGGGCGGCGCGGCGAGCGAAGCCGACGCGTTCACGCAATGGTCGGGCTCGCGCACGCTGCAGAGCGTGACCCGGACGACGCGCACGTTCGACTACAAGAATCCGTCGCAACCGTCGAACCCGAAGGGCACGACGCTGCCGACGATGGGCGGCCAGGGCGAATTGCCCGACCAGCTCGAAGTCTACGAGTACACCGGTGCGTACACGTATCTGGACCAGACGCGCGGCGACCATCTGACGAAGCTGCGGATGGAGGAATGGGAGTCGCAAGCGAAGCGCTTCCACGGCGCGGGCGGCGTGCGCGCGATCGATGCCGGCCGTCGTTTTACGCTGGCGGATCATCCCGAACACGATCGCGATCCGGCCGACCAGCGCGAGTTCGCGGCGATCGGCGTCGAATGGTGGATCGAGAACAACCTGCCCGTCGCGAGCAGCAGCGCGGACTTTCCGTACAGCCTGCGCGACGCGTTGACGCAAGCGCAGGAGGGCTACGGTGCCGACGCCGCGTTTCGCGTGCCGCATGACGACGGTTCGGTCGGCTTCTATCTCGTCGAGGTCGAAGCGCAGCGCGTAAGCGTGCCGTATCGCAGCCCGTTCGAGCACGAGAAGCCGAAGATGCATCTCGAGACGGCCATCGTCGTCGGGCCGCAGGGCGAGGAAGTCTATACGGACGAGCTGAACCGGATTCGTGTGCAGTTCGTATGGGATCGTTTGAATCCGGGCAACGAGAACGCGTCGTGCTGGGTGCGCGTCGTGCAGTCGGATACCGGCGGCGGATACGGTGGCGTGCACGTGCCGCGCATCGGCGAGGAAGTGCTGATCGACTACGTGGGTGGCGATTGCGACCGGCCTTTGGCAGTCGGGCGCGTGTACAACGGCGCGAACCAGCCGCAGTGGCATAGCGACGGGATTCTGTCCGGGTATCGATCGAAAGAGTATTCGGGCAGCGGCTACAACCACCTCGTGATGGACGACGCGACCGGGCAGAACCGCGTGCAGCTGATGAGCAGCAGCGCGAACAGCCTGCTGCATCTCGGCTACCTGATCGACCAGAACGGCAATTCGCGCGGGTCGTATCTGGGCAGCGGGTTCGATCTGCGTTCGGATGCGTATGGCGCGGTGCGGGCGAGTCAGGGCCTGTACGTGACCACGCACCCGAAGGCGCCGAACAGCCAGCCGCTCGACGTGAAGGAAGCGCAGCAGCAACTGGTGACGGGCGAAAGCCTGGTCGAGGCGATGTCGGGCGTGAGCGAGCAGCATCAGGCGGAAAGCCTCAAGGAAGCCCACGACACGATGCGCGCGTTCACCGACGCGACGCAGGACAGCGCGTCGGGCAACACGTCAGGCGGACGCACGGCAGGCGGCGGCACGGGCAGCGCGAATGCGTTCAAGGAGCCGGTGATGCTGTTCGGCAGCCCGTCGGGGATCGGGATGTCGACACAGCAGTCGCTGCACGTGGTCGCGAACGATCACGTGAACGTCGCGAGCGGACAGAGCGTGCACGTCGCCGCGGGCAAGTCGCTGATCGGCAGCATCGGGCAGAAGCTGAGCCTGTTCGTTCAGAACGCGGGGATGAAGCTGTTCGCCGGCAAGGGCAAGGTCGAGATCCAGGCGCAGTCGGACAACGTCGAGGTGACGGCGCAGAAGGCGGTGAAGGTCGTGTCCGCAACTGACCGGATCGAGATCGCGGCCGACCAGGGGATTCTGCTGACGAGTGGCGGCGGGTACATCCGCATCAAGGACGGCAACATCGAGATTCATACGCCGGGTGCGGTCGATGTGAAGGGCGCGTCGCATACGTTCGCGGGGCCGGCGAGCATGGGATATCCGCTGCCGAGCCCGCGGCCGGACCAGCCGGGGCAGTTGGAGCTGTTTCACAAGTACGTGAACGGCGAGGCGGTGAAGGGCGGGCTGTTCACGGTGAGAGACGTGAACGGCGCCGTGCTGAAGAAAGGGGCGCTCGACAATAGCGGCTATACGGCGGTGAGCGGTTTGCCGCCCGGTGCGGTGCGTGTCGAGTTCGGGAAGGATCCGCGCGAGTCGGCTCAACCCGCAAATTACTTCAAGCAGGCGCAGTGGCCGGTCGAGCCCGTCGAGCCGTCGCCGCAGGCGGCGCAAGCCGCGGCGACGGAGCAGCTCGCGAGCCAGTTGAAGGGGATGGCGCCTGCGGCGACGACGGCTGCGATGGGGCTTGCGAGCGGAGGTGGAGCCGGTGCTGCGTTGGGCGGACTGGCGAGTTCCGCATTGCCGGCCGCGGCAAGTGCGCTGGGTGGGGCAGGCGCGGTTTCCGCGCTACAGACGGCATCGAGCCTGGGCAGTGCCGCGAAGCAGGTGGCCGGGATGGTGCAGGCAGCTCGCCAAGGTGGGCTCGCGGCGCTGGCCGCGCCGGCTGCGAATGCGGCATCCGGTGCGCTGCAGGGCGCGCTACCCGGTGTCGCCGGGATCGCCGGAAAGGGCGCTACGACGGTGGCGTCGGCCGCCGGTGCGACCGGCATGAAGCTTCCGACGAGCGGGTTCGGCGGACCGCTGAAATCCTGAGAGGGCGGCTCGTCAGCCGTCTTGAAAAAACGAATTGAACGAACAACGACATGGCACAACAACTTCCACCGGGCGCCGAGAAGGAACAGGCCGTTTCCTGGCTCAGCGATATTTCGCCGAAAGATGTAGCGGCGGGAGGCGACCGTTTCAACAAGTGGCTGCTCAAGATCAGCGGCAATCACATTTCGTTCGAGGATCTCAAGACCTTCGCAAGCGCGGTGCCGATCATCGGCAACCTGATGGCGTTTTACGATGCGGTGTGCGACATCGTGATGATCGTCGAGAAGCGCCACGCCAATCTGCTCGATTACCTTGGGCTTGCGATCAACCTGATCGGCGTCATTCCGGTTCCGCCGCCACTCGCGTCGTTCCGACTGTCGGCACGGCCGCTGCTGGCGCTCGTGCGCAATCAATTGCTGGTGTCTCGCGGCAATCTCGGCGCGGCGCTCATTTCGGTGCTCGTCACGCATGTCAACGCCGCGGCCGCGACCGAAATCGAGAACTTCCTGAAGACCCTGCAGGACGTTCTTGTCGAACTGCTGAACGACTGCGCGCATAAGGCGCAGGAGTTGATGCTCGGTATTGCTACCGGGCTGGAACTCGCCCTCAAAGGGCAAATTTTCGACAGCAGTGCCAACGTGCGGCGTACTGCACAGATCGCCCGGAAGATGGACAAGCGGTCCTGGTACAACCCGATGCTGGTGGTTGATGCGATCGAGTACGGTTACGAAGGTTCGATCGCGTTGGGGAAGCAAGCCGGGAACGCGACGGTCGGGACTGCGGCGAAGCTTGCTCCGGATTCGTGGCTGCAACCGTTCCGCGATATCGTCGCGTTCCTGAAGGACGAGGCGCCGAAAGTCGCGAAGGCGATCCGTGATCTGAACGGCAGCGAAGAAGGCAAGATGCTGTGGCTGATCGCGCAAGTGATCGAGGCCGTGGCAAGAGTGCGCGCACGCGGGAAGCTTCACGAAAAGGCCGCCGACGTGCCGCCCGGCGGCAAGGGGCGCGCGCAGCACGATCGTCCTCAGGAGCCGGCGGGTGCGATCGGACAGCAGGCGCATGCGGAAGGCGCCGGCCAGAGTCCTTGTAAAAGTTGCGGGATTGGCGCGTCGACCGGGTCGATCGATTTTGCTTTCGGCGATGAGACGTTCACTCACACGGACTTTGAACTGCCCGGCGCACTGCCGCTCGTCTGGGCGCGCACGTACCGGTCGCGCCTCTCTGCATACGACAACGGAGAACTTGGCGCGCGTTGGCTCACGCCATACACGACGCGCATCGATGTCGAAGGCGATACATGGTTCTTTCGCGATGCCAGCGGGCGCAGCATCGAATATCGAGCGCTTGCAGCCGGAGGTGTGCATGACGATCTCGCGGAAAACCTGACGCTGACGCGTCTGGACGAGACGTGGGTCGCGATCGCATACGGCCACGACGAGCTTCACGTGTATGAACGGCGCGGCAATGCGTTCCGGCTTGCGATGCAGAAGGACCGTGCAGGCAATGCGATCACGCTCGATTACGACGCACTCGACCGCGTGGCACGCCTGATCGATGCGAGCGGCAACGTGCTGTCGTTCGAGCACGACAAGCAAGGCCGGATCGTGCTGATCGAGCAGGTGCTCGACGATGGAAAGCGCCGTACGCTTGCGAGCTACGCCTATGACGAAGCGGGCGATCTCTTGCGCGCAACCGACCGGTATGGCAACGCGTGGAGCTATCAGTACCACCGTCATCTCGTGACGCGCTATACCGATCGCACCGGCCGCGGGATGACGCTCGAATGGGACGGCGCGGACGCTGAAGGCAACGCGAACGCGAAATGCGTGCGCGAGTACGCGGACGACGGCAGCCTCGATATCCGCCTTGCATGGCATCCGAACATTCGGCTGACCTACGTGACCGATGCGCTCGGTCAGATGTCACGCTATTACTTCAACATCAAGGGATACGTTTATCGAATCGCCTATCCGGACGGCAGCGAGGAATGGTTCCGGCGCGACGAGCATAACAATCTGACGCTGCACATTCTGCAGGACGGCAGCATCGAGCAGATGCGTTATGACGCACGTGGCAACCGGACCTGGCACGAGCGCGCGGACGGCAGCATCGTCGAGATGGCCTACGACGGCAAGGATCGGATGATCCGGCTCGTCGATCCGAACGGGCATGTGTGGCAGCGCAAGTACGACGATGCGGGCAATCTCGTCGAGGAAATCGATCCGCTCGAGCATGCGACGAAGTACGCCTACAACGACAAGGGGTTGCCTACGCAGATCACCGATGCGAAGGGCGGCTCGAAGGCGCTTGGATACAACGACGCCGGGCAATTGACGAGCTACACGGACTGCTCCGGAAAGATGACGGAGTGGCGGTACGACGATATCGGCCGCGTGATCGAGACAAAGGACGCGTCCGGTGGCGTGGTTGCCTATGGTTATGGCCCGAACGGCCAATTGACGGAGACGCGTTCGCCGGCCGGTGTCGAGCACGTGCAATACGATGCTGAAGGCCGGTTGTTGCGGCATACGGATCAACTCAATCGATCGACCCGATACGGCTACGATGCAGTGGGTCGTATTGCGAGCCGCGCGGATGCGCTCGGGCAGACGATTGCGTATCGCTACGACCGTCTCGGCCGCTTGACCGCGCTGACCGATGCGAACCTTGCGACGTACCAGTTCCACTACGATCCGGCAGGGCGGTTGATCGAGGAAATCGGTTTTGACGGCAAGTCGACGCGCTATCAATACGACCCGGACAGCGGTAGCCTTGTTTCGGTTGATGAAGCGGGTTGCGTGACGTCGATCGACGTCGACGCAAACGGCCGCCTGATGAAGCGTGTGGCGGGGGAAAGCGAGGAACGGTTTGCCTACGACCGGAGCGGCAGGCTGATCGACGCGGTGAACCGCTACAGCCGCGTGCAGTTCTTCTTCGATCCGGTCGGCAATCTGGTGCGCGAACATCACGCGTACGATCTGTTCGGCGAGCGGCGTAGCTACGTCTGGCACCACGAATACGACGAGCTCGGCAACCGACGACGTACCGTGCGGCCGGATGGGCATGCGGTTGACTGGCTGATGTATGGCTCGGGGCATGTGCACGGGATGCTGCTCGATGGCGACGAGCGTGTGCAATTCGAGCGCGATGACCTGCATCGCGAGACGATACGCATGTTGTCGAGCAAGGTCGGACAGCGCACGCATTACGACCCGGCAGGACGCGTGCTGCAGCAGACGATCCAGCGATCGACATCGCCCGCGCCGCTGGCCGAGCGGCGGTATTGCTATGACGCGGTCGGGCAATTGTCGCGGATCGAGGATAGTCGCAAGGGCGGGACGGATTACCGATACGATCCGGTCGGGCGGCTGATCGAGGCGATCAGTCCGGTCGCGAAGGAGCGGTTTGCGTTCGATCCGGCGAGCAACATCATCGATCCGGTGCGGTCCACCGAAGCGCCTGCATCCCGTCCGAGCCCGGTGCGGCCGGAAAGGACGTTGCCGGTCGAGGTGCCGAAGGTGTTGGGCAACCTGCTGAAGGCGTATGCGGGGATGCACTTCGAGTACGACGCGCGCGGGAATCTGGTGCGCAAGCGCACGCCGGCGGGGGAGCAGGAATACGAGTGGGACGAGTTCAATCGCTTGCTGTCGGCGCGGGTTGCGGAGGCGTCGCGGCAGAGTCAGTCACGGTATTTCTATGACGCGTTCGGTCGACGGATCGCTAAGGAGGTGAATGGCGAGCGGACGGTGTTCGGATGGGATGGCGACACGCTGGCGTACGAGAGCGATGGCGAGCGTGGCACGCACTATCTGTATGAGCCGGGAACGTTTGTGCCGCTGGCGCAGTATGTGGCGGAACCGGTTGAGGGAATCTCGACGCCGGAGTGGAAGAGTACCGACCGCTACGTTCCGGAGGATGATCCGCTGCAGAAGATGCCGGAGCGGCGGGGTGACGCGGTGCTGTTCTATTACCACTGCGATCAGATTGGGACGCCTCAGTTGCTGACGGATGACGACGGAGACGTCGTGTGGGAAGCGTCGTATAAGGCTTGGGGCGAAGCGCGGGAGGTGATTGCGCGAGTGTCGAAGGCGACGGGTGTCGTACCGAAGAACCCTTTGCGATTCCAGGGGCAACGGGTTGATGAGGAGACGGGATTACATTACAACCGGCATCGATACTATGATCCGACATTTGGGCGGTTCACCTCCGTGGATCCGGTCGGGCTAGCGGGCGGTTCAAATGGGTATGAATATTCAGTCAATCCGATCGACAGCATAGATCCTCGCGGTCTAACTGCAGACCGACTTGGGCGAAACCTCGCTCGTGCAGGAAGACCTCTTCAGCCTGGACAAACGCCGCACCATATCGTTCAGGAAAATTGCCGCAAGGGCTCCCCAAATAGCCACGTGCAGAAGTCACGCGAAATTTTGGAGCGGAATGATATTGATATCGACTCCGCGTCGAACGGTGCTCGTTTGTGGGGTACTGGCAATGCTCAGGTCCAGGTGCCGGGACACCCTGGACGAGTAGCTGCGCGAGCGGATGGCACCTACCACGCTGGCGCACATATTCATGGCACAGATAATGATAAATTGATATATCAAGTACTTAAGGGCGTAGAGAAAAGGGGGGGCAATGTTGAAAATGCTCTCCGTGATATTGGGCAACGAATGGAGAGCGGCAGTTGGAAGGGGACGTTCAATTGCTGTTGTGACTAGGAGGTCGGCGAAATGTTATTGGAAGAGCCAGTGGTCGAGAATATGTTGGCCATGCTTCGGGAGAAATTTGAGTCGTATGACACGACGAATCTCTACCCTCAATATCTTGAGCTCAGGGATTCGATAGACGATTGGAAATTTTCGTCCGGTGACTATTTTTCATGTCTTCCATATGAAGAGCAGCGACAGGGTTTCTCTGCGCCAAAGTTACTCAAGAAACGCTATGAGAGTGTCGACGAAGCACGTTGGCTAGGGAAATACAGTGCAGGCTTCCGAAATGGCCAGCATGTCGTGACAGTCATGCCAGGTCAAAAGACCGTTCGAGCGCTCAGTGCAGATTTGTACAGCGAAGACGATGGTGTAATTGATGTGTGTAGTATCACTCATAAGGGGATTGATAATCCGGAGAAGGTCGCGTCTCGCGTGACGGGTGTTGCTCGGATGAAACCGCTCGATGAATCTCGCAAGGTTTACGTCGCTGTTGGTGAAGGTGGGGCATTTTCGATTTATCTTTTTGAATACTCGGTGGATGAAAAGCCGAAAACTGCGCTTGCGTTCTCGAAAGGATGGACGGGCGAGTCTCGGTGGGACTTCCATTATGGATCGTCCGGCGAGTTAGATCGAATCACAGCCGGCCCAGCGACACTTTGGGCACGCGCGTAGTTGACTCTTTGCTGATAGCGTTCTGCGGCAATCTGGTGCGCGAACATCACGTCTAAGATCTGTTCGACGATCGACATCGCCCGCGCCTCGCCGAGCGGCGGTATCGCTATGACGCGGTCGGGCAGTTGTCGCGGATCGAGGATAGTCGCAAGGGCGGGACGGACTATCGATACGATCCGGTCGGGCGGCTGATCGAGGCGATCAGTCCGGTCGCGAAGGAGCGGTTTGCATTCGACCCGGCGAGCAATATCATCGATCCGGTGCGGTCTACCGAAACACCGGCCTCCCGGTCGAGCCCGGTGCGGCCGGAAAGCACGTTGCCGGTCGAGGTGCCGAAGGTGCTGGGCAACCTGCTGAAGGCGTATGCGGGGATGCACTTCGAGTACGACGCGCGCGGGAATCTGGTGCGCAAGCGTACGCCTGCGGGGGAGCAGGAATACGAGTGGGACGAGTTCAATCGCTTGCTGTCGGCGCGGGTTGCGGAGGCGTCGCGGCAGAGTCAGTCACGGTATTTCTATGACGCGTTCGGTCGACGGATCGCTAAGGAGGTGAACGGCGAGCGGACGGTGTTCGGGTGGGATGGCGACACGCTGGCGTACGAGAGCGATGGCGAGCGCGGCACGCACTATCTGTACGAGCCGGGAACGTTTGTGCCGCTGGCGCAGTATATGGCGGAACCGGTTGAGGGAATCTCGACGCCGGAGTGGAAGAGTACCGACCGCTACGTTCCGGAGGATGATCCGCTGCAGAAGATGCCGGAGCGGCGGGGTGACGC